>JABDEK010000057.1:0-1402 GCA_013287135.1 Acidobacteriota bacterium
ACCGTGCAGCCAGCCGAATGGACCAAAATGGCAACCGTCGGGCCCACCGGAGTGCGGACTAACGCCCCCGTCACTTTTGGGCTTGGAATTCCCGACAGTGCAGGAATTGATTGTCCCGGAACCGAAGACAAGCCGCAGAATGAAGGTGCGCCGACAAGGCTTGAGCTGTTGAGTGGATCCACTCAGGTGAGCGCTCAGTTTCGTTGCACCGCAAAGTGGCCCTCAGGTAACGCGCAATGGGTTCTCGTGGATGCGCAGCTTCCTTCTTTTTCGGAGGGTGCTCCAGGATTTGACAATTCACTTAGCGTCGTTCAGGTAAGTGCGGGCGGTGGGAATTATCCAGCGTCGAATATGGCAACGCAATGTACATCTGCAGGTGCGCCTAATTCTTCTTGCCCGGATGCGAATCATATCGTGGTGCAAACGGGAGCGGCCACCTTTCTCATCAAGCAAAATAATTACAATCTATTTGATGACGTACAAGTTAGTTCCACACATCTTGTTTCCGCTTTTGGCCACGGCCAGTATGACGGTCTGGTGCTTCTGGGACCGTCTCACGGAATGTACACCACGCCGACGCCGGATTCTGTATCTTGCGCTTCTGGTCCGATTCCCACTAGCTATCACGGTCCGTCCGTCTGTGTAACGCCATACGCTTCGAATTTGGATAACGCTTCAATGTGCATGATTGAGGAAAACGGGCCGCTCCGTTCTGCGATTATGTGTGAAGGGAACCTTGTCAATTCCAGCGGCGACGTGTATATGCACTGGCGCACGCGAACTCACTTTTGGGCAAATCACTCAGATGTCAAAGTCACGGTCGGATTGCGAAATGCAGATGTTGCGCCCGGCTGCTGCACGACTCCTACTTTTAGCAATGCTTATAAGGAATTTACTCAATTTGAGACTCGGCTGACGGATAACCTCGGATCTCCGTCGTCGCGAAATTTCGATATCGCAAATGATACTGCAACATCCTCGACCGGGACACTCAGCGCAACAAACGGTACAGACCGGGCCTATTTGTATCAGGCGTACTCGCAAAATGGCGAATGGCCGCATTGGTCGAATACCTCCAATTGCACAGGCGAACAGGACTCGTGTATCGTCTCGCCTATTCCGCGCTTTGGTACTGTTGGGAACTGGACTTACGCTGCGAATGGCTATCAGATAAATAAAAACAGTGCGACGATCACGAGCGGCCGAAATACACAATATCCGATCGGCTGGGCAGATTTAGACGATGGCTCAAACGGTATCGAAACGGGTGTCTACCAACTTTCGATGTATTGGCCCAAGTCCTTGGAATTTCAGCCTGGTACTGCGAACCATAACGAGATCCGCATCGTCTAAATCTGCCCAGCCGATCGGATATTGTGTATTTCGGCCGCTCGTGATCGTC
>JABDEK010000057.1:1412-29819 GCA_013287135.1 Acidobacteriota bacterium
GCTTATGTCATGGGCTGGCCGCAGTACTCCATTCACGACACTTATTGGAATTTTCACTCAGGAACGCAGACACCTGAGGTGGCACAAAATAACTTCCTGTACTTTCAACATTACCTTTTGGGAAGACCCCAGAGTGGAACCTATTATAACAGTGTGGCGGACGCGACGTCGGGCACGCCAGCCCTTCTTTACAATATTCCCGATCCAGTAGCCGAAGACACTTACTACAACAAGTTGGGAATCTGTTTAGCTGCGCCTGGCCAATGCTTAGGAGATGTTGGGCAGAGTACGTTTGCCTACGGGGACAGCGGCCCGTATTCGGGCATGAAGATTTTTCGCTATTTCGAATGGCAAACAGCCGGCGGCAGCGACGGAACTCAGTTTGAGCAACGAAACAGCTTCTTGCGAAATTGGTTACAGCGGGGCGGAGCCGGAAGTGCCGGGAGCGTTCCTGGGCGATACGTTTTTGCGTCCCACTGGTACCGCATGGTCGTCGAAAAGTCTCTTCCACGTTCCGACACTCCATTTACACATGGGCCTAATGCAGGTTTTCGGTCTCTTTGTACGAGTCTTGCGGTCTGCAACAGTTTGGCGTTTGACCCCTGGGGTGATCCGAAGTCAAATTCGCTTCCGCCTGTATGGAACGGCGGCATGCGGAACTGGGGCGACGACGCTAACGGGATGGAGCATTCCACCTACTGGGGAATCTTTACCTATTACTTCCTCTCGGGCGATGAATGGGTGAAGGAACAACTGCTCCAGGGTTTTAAAGATCGCTATCAGAATCCGTTCGTTGCGTATAACAATTTACAGGCCAATATTGGAGGCAACAGCTCGCCAGGTCATGGCCATATTAACGCGGTGCGGGCCACGGGACATTGGTTTTCTGGAGCCGCGCGCATGATGGAGTTTCTGCGCTCTATTGGCGATCCGGATGCGGATACTCCAGCCACGGTGTTGACGTCTCCGGGCGCTTCGCCCAGCAATGCTACTGTTTTGCAAGGTATTGAACAGGACATTGCATCGCAGATTGCGGTTCCCTATATATCGTCAGGCTATCCAAAAGGCTGGTCGGAAACGGCGTTATCGGATTGCAAGGCCGTGGGTACACCAACGCAGTTATGTTCGCAAGGTGTGAGCCCGGTTAGGGGATTTGTCCGCACCGGAGCAGGCGGAGAGAGTTGCGGCGGGCTTGGGGGCAAAGCGCCTTGTGACAGCTTCCTTCATAGAGCTGATGATTCTTTCCAACTGGGGGTGTGGTCTGAAGGCGTTTACGACATTTGGTTGGCCATGCGCGACCTTCTTGGAAAAGATTGGCACTTGCAGGTTAAGGGCATCAGCGACGGAGCGATGGGTCCGTTTAATGTAACTATTTCGGAAAAGAACTTGACGGACATGCTTTACGGTTCGTATCAGCAAATGAGCGAGGAGAACTGCGTCAACACCGGGATTTACGCTACCAGCGGGTGCGTTTACACCCAATACAGCGATTATTTGAACGCAGCGCCTGGTTGCACCGCGAGCACCGATTGTTTGCACTTGTGCATCACTGGCTGTTCGGGACTTACGCAGTGGTTTGCTCTTGCTGCAGCAGCGCCGACAACAAATTCAATTTTCGATCTCTCAAGGAAGCCCTGGCAGTTCATATTTGAAACCATGCTGAAGCGCAACGGGACCATTAATATGGAGCTCGGCTCGCACATGATGCAATTCGGGATGAACTATATTCTCGCCGATGGCTCGACCTCTGCGAATCAGTACACAGTGAATCCTACCGTCCCGGTTCTGACCCCGATTTCTGTCAGCGTCTCCCCAAATCTGTGCGTGGGCCCATCGAGCGGAACGGGGACCTGTACCATTACATGGACTGCGCCAACAGGCTTGGCCGCGGTAAACGGAGTGCAGTATCGTTTGAAATATCTCCCCTGCCAAAACGGGGTACTCACCATATACGGAAATGATTGTCCAGCAGGTGGAAAAACGATTGTCCCGGCGCTGAAATTCCATTCCGATATCCTTACCGCTGGGTTTGTGGCGCCAGATGGGTCCGGTTCGTGGGAGATCGATCCTTCAAGGAACTGGAATTGGGCTTTTACGGCGGACGTGCCGGACTGCGTCGTGGGGCAAGCAGCTCCGAATTGCAATCCTAACGCGCCTTCTGGTACGAGCTACACCTTTAATACTCAGGCCAATACCACCTATACCTTTTCTCTTTCTGCCTACACGGCAGGGACGGCCAGTGGCCCTCCTCCTCCCGCAGTAACAGTCGCATCTCCTGTTTCCGGAGCGAAGTTGGTAAATACCGTCGCTATCTCGGCGAACGCTTCGAGCAGTGTCGGCGTTGCAGGTGTGCAATTCATGTTGAACGGCGTGGGGCTGGGTTCTGAAATAACAGCAGCTCCTTATTCATTCAATTGGGATACAACGAAAACCGCCAATGGTACGTATTCGCTGTCAGCCCGTGCGTTTGACGTGTACGGCAATCAAGCTACGTCGAGTAGCGTGACTGTAACGGTTTCGAATACTACCAATTCTCAGCCACAAGTCACGATTACCTCGCCCACACCAGGTGGAAAAGTTTCAGGCAATGTAACGGTTTCTGCAAATGCCTCTAGCAGTCTCGGCATCGCTGGTGTGCAATTCCAATTGGATGGCCTCAATTTCGGTCCCGAATCTACCAACGCTCCGTATCAGGTAACCTGGAATACGTCGAAAACTAGCAATGGTACGCATATTCTGACGGCCATAGCTTTCGATACGGCAGGTAATCACGCCACTTCTGCTGCAGTGTCTTTGACCGTCTCGAATGCAACGAATTCTTCTCCCACCGTCTCAATTACGTATCCGACGCAAGGAGCAAATATTGCCCAGACAGTCGTCGTTTCAGCGAAAGCATCGAGCAGTGTAGGCATTGCGGGGGTGCAGTTCCTTCTGGATGGAGCCGCTTTGGGTGCCGAAGTTGTTACCGCACCCTATTCAGTCTCCTGGAACACGGGGAATGCGAATAATGGCCTTCATACCCTTGCCGCAATCGCTTTCGATACGGCCGGCAATAAGGGCGTCTCGACTGGCGTTATTGTAACAATCTCGAACGCCAACAAAGTTCAACCGCCTACGGTATCGTTCACTTCTCCTTCTGCGGGTTCGACGGTGTCAGGCGTCGCTAGTATCACGGCGGCTGCATCAGATGGAAATGAGACTCCCAGCGTGCAATTTGTGTTGGATGGAGTCAATCTAGGAAATGCGATCCTCGGGCCACCGTATGCGTTGCCTTGGGACACCACCAATGTGAGCAATGGAGCTCATAACTTGCAAGCATTCGCTCGCAACTCCTCTGGTATGTCTACGTTCGCGTCAATTACAGTTCATTTGAACAATAGCAATCCGACGCCTCTTGCGGGGAGTAAAGCGCTAGCCACGATCGACGGACTTACAAAGTTTAGTATTCAGAGCGACGAACTCGCTTCGGCGATCGCAGACTGTTCCGGTTGCAGGTTCCAGGGCCAGTCGGACGTAATTCCTGGGCAGTCCACTGTAGTTCTGTTGCGAGCCGGCAGTACTCCTCCGGCCGCCGAGCAGATCGTCCTGCGTCAAGGAGTCTTGAATGGCACGGTAACAGGTGTCGGAAACAATCAGTTTGTCGTGCAAGTTCTAGGAACTCCGGGACCCTCGAGTGTGCTAGTTATAACAACGTCAGGTGTGACCGACTACCAAGGCTTTCCGGCAGGTTCATCCAATGTGAAGGTTGGCCAAATAATCGCGACTCGAGGATTGTTATTCAAATCTGGGCCGCAGGGTGGGCCGACAATTCTCGCGCGACGTGTAGCCCTACTTTCTGCGGCTGCGAGCAATTAAGGGTTTCTTATTCGCCTCGGCGTAGATTTGCTCGGTCGCTTAGAGATTCTGAAAACTTAGAGTTTGGCAGAGAGAATCGTCGCGGGATGATTCTAAGATGCTACGCTCTTCGACAATCGCCAACCAACCTAAAAACTAATCGATTACTTCACCGAAGTAGCTGCGGTGGCGGCGTCGATTTTGCGAGTTATGTAGGGATAGAAGGGAGTGAGTCCCAACGGGAGCTTTTCTGACAAAAACTTCAGCTCGACCGGCTTGTATTTAAGTAACTCCACGCGGTCACTCCAAGGGTCAACTTTTATTCTTGAGCCTAATGGCAACGCAGCGATCTGCTCCAGCGCCGCAGGCTGCAAGGCAGGCGCGCTCTTCTCGAGCTCACTATCGAAAAAGCCCGAATTACGGAGATGAGGGCTTATAAGATTCGTCAGTTGTTTGGATTCGGCGTCGATCTGCCTAAGGAAAAGCCCCGGGCTCGCAAGTTTATCCTTGTATGGGGAATTCTTCAGGAGTTCCAGCGCCTTCTGGCTTGCGGCCTCTTCGTCGTCCTCGCTGGCAGAAAATGAGAATCGTTGCAAGCTCTCTTCATCCGGAAAAATTAGCTCGTCGGCGAAGGCCCAGGTGGGCACGGCCGATTTCCCAAGCAAAATGTGTGCCGTTTCATGCGCCAACATCGCGGCCAGGCTTGGTTCGTCTGGCAAAACGTCGAGTAAACCCCTGCTAATCAGAATTAGGTGTCCGATGGAGGAAATCTCGAGGGTTGAAACGAGCAGGATGCGACAACGAATCTCTGGCTGAACCTCGAGATTGTTAGTCACCTCAATGTTGTTGATTACGGTATTGAGAGTTTTCTCGACCTCGCCCGCGGGAGAAACTAGGCCGGCCTGCTCTAGCTTCGCTATCACGCTCTCTTCACCCTGTTCCACAAACTGCCTCTGTTGCTCAATCGGAGAACTGTCCTTGCCATGATCCATTTCGTCCTGCACGTTGGACGACTCAACACTTATTTCGCTAAACTCCTGTTCTGCCGCAGCATTTTTGCGCCCGTAGCCCCACAGCCGTGTTTGAGATTTTTCGCTGACATGCCCTAACAAAGTGTTGGATAAGCCTTCTTCGCCATTGTAAATGTATGCGGGAAGCCAAAGGTTTGGGCCAGCGTTCTCGCGCCAGCTATCGAAGTGCAGATAAAATCCGAATCTTCGAACAACGGGTTCAAACACGCCACTGAAACGCACGATCGTATACTGTCGATCCTCTACCCACATGCGCCCCTTAAACCGGCCATTTCCGGAATTTGGCACTGGCGTAACATCGAAAACGAAGCAGCGCACGTTTCCAAGAATGTCGGCGATCAAATCCCTGCGGATCGACAAAGATCATTTCCAGAAAACCTGCGGGTAGGTAGGTCGGTGCCACGACATTCGCCACCAAATCGATTGGGTTCAACCGTTTCTGGGGCCCTTCCTTACCCTCCATAGAATGCAGGACGGTTCCTTTAGCCAGATCGGCAACGCCGATGAAGTAATGATCCTTGATCGGAACGAATCCGAGATGCTCGTCTAATCGCACGTCCTGGATATATGTTTCTATAATAGGCCGGTATTTCCGGATGATTTGTACCTCTTGATGTTCGCGGGCAGTGACGCGGTCAACTAATCGATCGATCGCCAATTGCGGTTTCTGAGCCGGCAGGGCGGGCGCAAGGACGTTTAGTAGAGCAAAGAGTGCTGCAGCTTTAAACCACAAGGACATTGCGACTCCAGCTCCATCAGGATTGAACCCGCACCAGCCACTTCGCTCCGAGGGAATTACTACTGGCGGCTGCTGCTGCTGCGGAGAAACTTCGCTATCATTATACCGACCGCGGGCCGTGAAACGGAAGCACCTTCGATTCTCGAACTCACAAAGGCAGAGGCGCCATATTTTAAGGTTCCGAACTCGCCTGAAAACTCCTCTTCGTGTATCGTTGTGGCTATGGCAGTGAAAGCTAAACTGTTCCGCTCGGTTAAACCTAGCATTCCGATGTTTCCTTCCTCTGTTAATACAGTTTTTGAACTGGCCTGCGGAGAGGACCGTTCATCGGAGAAATGGTTCGAAGAAAATGTCTCTGTTTTTGCGATGGATGTTGATCTTGAGAGACTGCGCAGGTTTCGTGGCCGATATAATTTTGCATGTGGCAAGGGTGAGCAGCTTCCCTTCGCGGACGAATCATTTGATTTCGTGTTTTCGCGCTTGGCGATTCCCTACATGGATATTCCCGTAATGCTCAAAGAAGTTCATCGTGTACTGAAGCTGGGTGGAACGGTTTGGTTTTCCCTCCACGATATCAGATACGCGCTACGGAAAATTGGTAGCGATGCATTACGGTTTCATTTCCCTAGCGTGGTCTATCAACTTTACACAATTGCGAATGGCATAAGCCTTCATACGCTCGGAAAACTGTATCGCTACAACGGTTATACGGGATCGGTTCAAACCGTGTCAGGAATGGCGAAAGTTCTCACTCGCTCGGGATTCACAGACATTAAATTCGGCGGCGACGGAGAAAAGATTTTGGCTATGTCAGCCGAAAAAATTAGATTTCCTGATTCGCCGCTACTGCCTCGTTTATGCTTGTGATTACAAGAATAGTGGGATGCTGTCTAAGTGCGACCGGGTAATATGCAAGAAAAACCTCCGCGCAAATCCCTTATTCTGCGATTGTTGAAGACCGCAGTGCCTGCTGGTCTACTGATGAAATTCCGCGCCGCGTACCTTACACGCGAGGTGCTTCAGGGGAAAGCACGGCGCGAACACGCAATGAGCGCTCTTTCGTCGTTAGTCAAGCCGGGAGATTCTGTCGCCGATCTTGGAGCAAACCTTGGGATGTATGCACTCGAGTTCTCAGAACTCGCTGGACCCTCCGGCAAAGTGTATTCCGTTGAGCCCATCGCTTCGAACTTCCAAATCCTGGAAGCTGTTGTGCGCAAGCGCGGACTCGCAAATGTTCAGATTTATCGGGCTGCGATTGGCTCTCAAGCTGGCCGCCAAGAGATGATTATTCCAAACAGGAACGGGTTCACAGGATTTTACGCCGCACACTTTAACCGCGGTAGTGAAGAAGGAAGCATCGAAACAGTCGATGTGTTTGCGCTCGACGACTTGTGGAAACAAAACGAGATCCAAAATCTCGATTTTATAAAGACGGATGTGGCCGGCGCCGAACTTGACGTAATTGCCGGAGCTAAATCTCTTATTGGAACTCTGTGCCCGGGCTTGCTGATGGGAGTATCCCGCAGAACGGGCGACAAAACGTTCAATACCTTGAAAAATTTCGGTTACCGAGCATTCCTTTACCGTGAACGTCTCGTGGAAACTTCCAATTACTTCGCTGCAAACCCCTATCATTATTTTTTTCTTCATCCAGAGTCAAAGTGTTGGGAACGCGCTCGCTCCAGCGGGTTGTTGGATGTCTTATCCAGGTCTGCTCATGCTGGCTGACAATTTATCGTTGCACAAATGCGCGCCTGAGTTCGGCGCTTAGCTGACGGAAGCGCTTATCTGTTGGATGGACTGGGTAAAATCGAACTCCGCCATGCCAGGCTATAGATCAACATTTGCGTTTTCCTTGCCGTCAAAAAGGCGACTCTCCACTATATAACCCGCGTGTTTTCTTGTTGATATACCACTGTCCTCCGGCACAGGCTCAATTTGTCCGCCGATACTGTCCCCTTTCTGGCTCACCGACCAGCAGAGTTATGGCCCCCAAGCTCGTAACCTAGCCAAGCATCGAAGGTGAGGCCAGCTGTCATGAACATGAAATCTAGTTTTACTTTTTGTTCGCTCGCTCTAGCAATCATAGTTGGGATCAATGGCTGCGCTCGTGTCACAGGTCAACCTACCCATACAGCGACGGGACCGACGGGGACCGTGTCCGCGTTTTTAACCGATGCCCCAGCAGATGGAGTTGTAGCGTTTAGCATTCAAGTGACTGGCGTCTCCCTCGTGGGCTCCAATGGAGTTTCAACCAGCATCTCTCGTGGAGTGCAGGAAATCGAGATGCGCCATTTGCAGCTAGCGCCGACGTTAGCTTTTCAGAGCAATGTTCCGGCGGGAACTTTCACAGCGTTGAATATGTCATTCGCCAACCCGCAGATCACGCTAGCCGACGCGCACGGCAACATAACAATCTTGAACGCAAACACTACCCCCTCAGTGCATTTATCAAACTTCGTGATAAGCGATTCGGTTACGGTTGCGCTGCAGGCGGCGGCCTCGGCAAGCCTTGCGATCGATTTCAATTTGCGCCAATCTCTACAGCAGGACTCGCGAGGCAACTACTTAGTTACGCCTGCAGTAAGCGTTAACGTGATCACTGACTCAGCTTCAGACCAGAATATTGAGAATGCCGAAGGAACGGTTGTGTCATCCCCATCGGCAGGTACAGTAAATGTACAGCTTCGAGATACGGGCCAAATTATTAACGTCGTCACCAATACCGGAACCTTGTTTGCTGACGACACTGGCCCGTCCACAGCGGTAGTCACAGGGCAGTTCGTTGCAGTCGATGCTCAGATGCAAAGTGACGGAACTTTCCTGGCAACTCGGGTGGACTCGGTCTCCCCAAATCCTCCACAGTGCTTCAGCGGAGTGGTGGCAGGGATTATCCAAGATCCTTCAAGTAATCCTTCCATTGAAGTCGTGGTGCAGGAATAGTTCTGCTGCTAGACCCAATGCTTTGCTTAAGTATCTGCCCGCGTTTGAATTGTCCGCGCGCCTGCATGATAGAATGAATAGGCGAGTTTTCTCGCTGACCTCTTCTCGTGTCATCTTCGCAGCACACCAATCGAGATAATCCCCCTGGCCGCTTTCCGTCATTTAACCTCCTTTGTGACTATCTGGCGTTGGACGATTTGCCATCGCAGTCGGATCTGATTTTCGTACTGGCAGGACGACCGGAACGTAAAGCGTACGGCTTGGAGCTCTTTCAGCAGGGAATTGCACCCCGACTTGTATTAAGCGTGGGAAGGTTCGAAGTTCGCAAGATGGATGCGTTCGGTTTTCAAGACTTGAACATGCGGGAAATGGTCAAGCACATGGCCCCCAAAGATCGGCATTTCTTCGTCGAGATTTCCGATGGTTCCAGGACGGTGACGCCAGCAAGAATCAAGCGTGTGGGCACATTCGGCGAGTTAGCAGCACTCGCGACTTACCTCGGTGAACGCCAGATCAAAACTCTGACTGTGATAAGTACGAGCGTGCATCTGCGTCGCGTTCGGTTGTGTTGTCGAAAGATTAGCGCCCTGCGAAGACTAAACATTTCCTACGTGCCGGTTCCTGAACGATTAAGTTCATTTCAGCGCGGCACATGGTGGAAGAAGCTCGATCAGTGGTCATATATAGGGAGTGAATACATCAAGCTGTTGGCCTATCAGTTGAGGTTTCGCGATGAACGGAACGAATGACGCGCATCGCCGCCGTGCTGGGAAATTATCTTGCGGTCTTCGTCACGAAGGCAAAGAGCGAGAAGGTATAAGTCGTGTTGGGCTGTGTGATGAAAGTGTAGCTGGTCCCCGACGGTACATTCAGATTGCACCCGGGCGAAGCCTTTCCCGGCGAGCAATCCGGGATATTGTTAGTGAAAGCCCAGTTCCAATTCTTGGCGGGATCGAATTCCCACGATCCAGAGCTGTCTGTGGCTGCAAATCCCGCAGTTAGGCTGTCGGAATGGAATTTCAAAGTTGGCACGATTGTTTTGCCTCCTGCGGGACAATCATCACCGTAAATAGTCAGCACTCCCGCTTGGCACGGCAGATATTTCAGCCGATATTTTTCGCCATTCACCGCGGAAAGATTTGCTGGCGTTGCCCAAGTGATTGTGCACGTCCCCGTGCCGTTACGAGGACCGACGCAAGGATTTGGGCTAACGCTGATGGGGACCTGTGTCAAAACAGGAACCGAGGATTCAATGGCATAGTGGTGGGAGTTCGTTGAGCCATCGCCGAGAATGTAATTCACACCGAACTGCATCATGTGCGAGCCCAGCTCCTGACCAACCGTCCCCGGTCTTTTTAGCTGCGATTCGAACAGGAATTGCCAGGTCTTGCCGGTAAGGTCGAGCGTGGAATTGGTAGTAGGAGCGGCTGCAGCCAATGCGAACCACTGGTTGAGACCCGTGCAGCCTTTCTCGCAAGAACGAAGGCAATTGCCGCTCGATGTGCAACCGGGAGCCGCGTTCAAGTAATCACTCGATTGATCGTAGACACATCCGCTGCTGGAAAACGACCCTGTGTTGACACAATTTGCCTCGCTCATTTGCTGGTACGAACCATAAAGCATATCGGTTAGGTTCTTTTCGGAAATCGTAACGTTGAACGGGCCCATCGCTCCATCACTCACTCCTGCAACCTGCAAATGCCAATCCTTTCCGAGAAGGTCGCGCATGGCCAGCCAAATGTCGTATACGCCTTCGGCCCACACACTAAGCTGAAAAGAATCATCAGATCTAAATGGCTTCTTATTACAGGGCGCGACGCTTCCCGGGCAGTTTTCCGCGCCTTCTCCTGAACGCACAAATCCTCGGACCGGACTCACGCCTTGGGAGCATAATTGCGTCGGTGATCCAACAATCTGACAATTTGCTTTCGCTGTCTCCGACCAACCTTTCGGATAGCCTGACGATATATAGGGAACCGCAATCTGGGCAGCAATGTTCTGTTCAATACCTTGCAGAACGGTTGCGGTGCCGGGGGAACTGCCCGGGGACGTCAACACCGAGGTCGGCGTATCCGCGTCCGGATCGCCGATGGAGCGCAGAAACTCTATCATCTGCGCGGCGCCGGAAAGCCAATGTCCGGTGGCCCTCACCGCATTAATGTGTCCATGACCCGGGGAGCTGTTGCCTCCAATATTGGCCTGCAAATTGTTAAAAGGGAGGAAGGGGTTTTGGTAGCGGTCTTTGAATCCCTGGAGAAGCTGTTCTTTCACCCATTCATCTCCCGAGAGGAAGTAATACGTGAAGATTCCCCAGTAGGTGGAATGCTCCATCCCGTTGGCATCATCGCCCCAGTTCCGCATACCGCCGTTCCACACCGGGTGCAGCGAATTATTTTTTGGATCACCCCAGGGAAAGAAACCCAACTTATCGCACACAGCTTGGGTAGTGCATAGCGAGCGAAAACCGGCCTGGGCGCCGGAGGTTGTAGGAGTGTCCGAACGCGGCAGGGATCTCTCGACAATCATACGATACCAATGAGACGCAAATACGTAGCGCCCGGGCAGGCTTCCGGTCAGCGAAGCCGCTCCGCATTTATCTCCGCGTGGAGTGCAGCCGCGTTGTAACCAATTTCGAAGCCAACTATTGCGCTGCTCGAATTGGGTTCCGTCCCCGCCGCCGGCTTGCTGCCATGTGAAATAACGGAAGACTTTCATTCCGGCGTACTTGCCATGATAAGGATAGCTTTCCCGTCCCACATCGCCGAGACACTGCCCCGCGGCAGCCGCACATACGCCCACACTCTTGTAATAGTTATCCTCCGCCACAGGATCCGGGATGTCGTAAAACAGAGCAGGAAATCCGGAAGCCGCATCCACCACTGTGTTGTAGTAGGTTCCGTTCTGTGGTCGAGCAAGCAGGTAGTGTTGGAAGTGCAGAAAATTGTTCTGCGCCACCGCGGGTGTTTGAGTTCCGGCGTGAAAGTTCCAATACGTGTCCTGGATCGAATATTGCGGCCAGCCCATGGCATAGGTAGTCGTAGAACTGGCGCCGGCAAATTCTTGCTGGTTCGGCCAAATACCGATGCGGATCTCATTGTGGTTTGAAATGCCCGGCTGGAACTCCAAGGACTTCGGCCAGTACATGGAAAGCTGGTACACGCCAGTTTCAATTCCGTTTGTGCCGTCGTCTAAATCTGCCCAGCCGATTGGATATTGCGCGTTTCCGCCACTTGTGATCGTCGCGCCGTTCTTGTTGATCTGGAAGCCATTCGCGGTATAAGTGGCGGGACCTTTCGATCGCGTGCGTGGGATCGGTGAAACCACGCACCCATCTTGCTCATTCTTGCAATCGCCGGCATTTGCCCAGTGCGGCCATTCCCCGTTCTGTGAATAGGCCTGGAACAGATACGCGTTGTCAGCGCCGCTTGAGGGACTGATAGTGCCCCTGGTCGGCACATTAGAATCGTTCGCAATCTCGAAGTTTCTAGTCGTCGACCCCAGGTTGTCGGTCAGCCGCAATTCTAATTGGCTGTATTCTTTATAAGCGATTTCCCACTGGTGCGTTGCTGTCATATTAGCGGTATTGCAGCAGTCGCCTGAGGGGACGTCTGCATTCCGCAGCGCCACGGTAACCTTCACATCGGAATGGTTGGCCCAGAAGTGCATTCGCGTTCGCCAATGCATGTAAACGTGGCCATTGGAGTTGTCCAGGTCTCCTTGGCACATCAGCACAGATCGAAGCGGACCGTTCTCTTCGATAACGCAGGTCGAGGACGAATCGTTCGCCGATATGTAAGCAGTGTTGCATATGGAGGGTCCGGCGTAATTCGTCGGAAGTGGTCCTGAATTGCCGGCTTTTCCGCTCCAACACGAAGCAGAATCGATAGTGGGTTTGGGATTGGTCGGCGGAATTGCAGAATCTGGAGGACCTTGGAGAAATATCCCGTCCGTCGGTCCGTGCGTGGGCCTAGAAATAATATGGGCAGAGCCTATGACAACCTCATCGAAAAGATTGTAGTTTGCTTCTTTAATCAAGAACGTAGCGGGCCCTGTCGCCACGACAATGTGATTCGCATCGGGGCATGCGGCGGCCGGACTTCCAGCACCTTTGCACTGCAGTGCCATACCGGCAGCTGGATAGTTTCCCCCGCCGGACGCCATTTGGGCCACGACAATGCTTTTGTCGTAGCCTGGTGAATGATCAGCAAACGAAGGGAGTTGAGCATCCACTAGCACCCACTTCGCGTATCCGTCAGGCCACTTAGCCATGCATCGGAATTGCGAGTTCAATCGAGCGCCAGACTCGTTTTGCAATTTCAGCTTCGACGGTGCCTGCTCATTCTGCGGCTTGTCTTGCGTACCCGGACAATCGATCTGCGCGCTATCCGGAATCCCGAGCCCGAATGTAACTGGCGCATTCGTCCGAACGCTAGTGGGCGCAGAAGTGGACATCTTTGTCCATTCCGCCGCTTGAACCACGATCGGAACACTTAAATTTTGAGCGCGCAACAGCGCGGGGAGCAAGAGGGCGAATCCGAGGTAGAAGAACCGCTTCCGCTGTGCTTGGCAATTGCCTAAACTGAAGCCAGCCCTCAAAATGTTGAACGCCCGCTTAGTTATTTCACTCGCCCTGTGAGTACAACCATAGCGCTTGGGATTGGTTGTCGTGGATTCGAGGTAACACACAATCATGACGCCCTTCTGGCGCGGAACCGTAAATATACCCATTGTCCGGACAATATATATACCATTTGACCGAGTAAAACGGGTGTACAATCGGGGTCGTTTTCCTGTCCAAGGAAGGCTCCCTCACATGGTGGCGATAACATGCACGGTGAATCGATCGTCATAGAGATTCCGATCGGATCATCGCATCCTTCAGTGCGTCAGCGGATGTGTTTAACTCTCTGCGGATCGAACTGCCTTCTGAACGAACATGCAAACTTTGTTTTCGCAACTCCTGTACATTCACGACGTGCTAGCGGTTTTCTGTTTAAGACACGCAACAATACATTAATTAAAAAAAGGAAGCACTTCGGCAATATGTCTCACCGTCTGGCCTTCCATCTCATTCGAGAGCGGAGACCTGACGGTGTGGTCGCTCCACTTAGAGAATGCCGCTGCTCGTATGAAATGCCATTCGTGAATGGTCAAGCCGTCTTACAATCCGTTCGGAGCTTTCGGCGTATTTGCATTGACGACTACCAGAACTTGAATCGAACGGAAGCCTTGCTGTTCCTCCGCAAGGCTCGTTCTACTCTGCTCGGCCTTCATCGGCTCGGCATCGTGCACGGGGATCCCGGCGCTCAGAACTTCCTCAGGAGTGAATGCGAAGTCTCTCTTATCGACCTCGATGATGTGCATTACACCGGTAAACTGGGATCCGGTTGGGAAATGCGTAAGTTTCTTTTAAGAACAGCGATTCCCGTCCTTAAGGGCTATGGTGGCGCCGGGGATCTCGCGACGGTACTAACTTTTCGCGACTTGGGGGCATTTGCCGTAGGCGCGGTGGCACACTTTTTTTGGCGCTTCAGACGCTTGTGCACAGTTTTTCGAGATCGAGCCTGTCTGTACTTTTCAGATCGAAGCGTAGATCGTACGCCGAGAGGAGCAGGCAATGACTAGACGGACAGAAAGTGAAAGTTAATTCTCATCGATCGGTGTCTCTTTTGAAGCGGCTCGGGAAGAGCTTGGGCGCTGAGAAGGTTCTGTTGAATGCGGACATTACGTTGGGTTTATTGAGTCACTCGATCGCGCATGTACTTCCCGGCATTATTCAACCTCAACCCCGCAACATTACAATCGCGATCACGGCCTATTGCAATCTCCGTTGCATCGGATGCCGTTACGGACGCGATTTTATGCCCGGCGCACATCTTTCTTGGCCGATGCTTCGCGACCTACTCGATGACGCGCAACGGGGGGGCTTCCAGTCTGTACGCCTCTACGGCGGGGAACCATTGCTTCATCCGGACCTCCCCAGGGTCGCGTCGCACGCGTTGGGTCTTGGCATGTCTACCTACGTCACAACGAATGGCATTCTTCTCGGCGAGAAAATCGACGAGCTGTATGCCGCAGGACTGCGTAATTTTACGATAGGTTTCTACGGTGTTGGTGATCACTACGATGTTTATGTGCAACGAAAGGATCGCTTCAATCGGCTGAGAGAAAGCCTTGATCGAGTTCGTAGGCGTTATGGTATGGGCGTCAGCCTGCAAATGAACTGGCTCCTTATGCGGCCGTCATGCAATCTTGAGGCGATAAAAGAAGCGTGGCGGTTTGCCGAAGAATACAAAATGCAGATTCAAGTGGATCTAATTCACTACTCGTTGCCGTATTTCAGCGAAGGCCCTGGACGTTGCTTGCAATTTCGGGCGGAGGACCGGCCCGCTATTGAACGCCTCGTTGCTGAGCTCATTCGTCTCAAACGCCGGCACCCTGAGATGCTGAAGCACTCTGAGATGGGATTAGCGTCCATCCCTGATTGGTTGATCAAGGGCCCAGATATGAGAATTCCGTGCGATAAATACCAGATGCTATGGGTCGGCGCAGACGGAACGGTACAGCTCTGCTACGTGACATTTAAGCTTGGGAATTTGCATGAGAAGCGGCTTTCTGAAATGCTTTTTCAACCGGAACACAAAAGAGCAGCTCGGGATGCCTATGCAGTACGCTGCCCAAACTGTCACTGCGGATATGATCAACGTGTTCAGAAAGATCTCTCGGCTCGCCGCAAGTACTCGGCGGGACTCGTAACCACTACGGGGCCTGCTGTGCTTCTTCCGCACCCAGCGGGAGGCACAACGCTCCCGTAAGCTCTAGGCCAAGCAAGCGAATCCTAAGACGGCATGTATCGAGTCTTTCATGTTTTTGGATCTCTGAAACTGGGGGGGCTGCAGATTCGTTCCGCAGCTCTTCTGCAAGCCCTTGGACCGAACTTCACTCACGCCGTTATGGCCCTCGACGGCAATTTCGAGTCCTTGCGCGAAAGCCGATCCTCGATTGAGTTTGTGCCGACGCCAGCGCGCTCAAGCAGTCTTTTGCAGCCGCTTTTGCTCTCGCAAGTGATTCGACGGATCCGGCCTGACTTGCTCGTAACCTACAGCTGGGGCGCCTTTGACGCTCTCATCGGCGGGAGCCTGACCGGCATGTGCCCAGTGATTCATAATGAATGCTACGCCGTTGACGTGAAAACCCGTCACATCATCGCTCGACGGATATTTCTCAATAGAATTCATCGAACAGTTGTACCGTCAAAGACGTTACGCGATTTCGTCCTCACCCGATACAAGGTCCACCCCGACAAGGTATGTCGGATACTGAACGGGGTAGATACGCAAAAGTTCGCCCCGGGCCGCGATTACAACGTTCGCCGGCGCCTTGGTTTGGATCCGGACGCTGTTGTGTTCGGCAGCGTAGGTCGTTTGGCAAGGGAGAAGAATTTAAGTTTCTTGCTTCGTACTTACGCAGCCTCTGGCCTTAATAGCACACGACTCGTGATTGTCGGTGATGGCCCTTGCCGTTCGGAACTCGAGAGACTCAGCCGAGAGTTGTGTATCCATCATCGGGTTATATTTGCGGGGGCGGTCCGTGATCCCGTGCCATATTTCGCGGCATTTGATATTTTCGTAATGTCATCGCAGACTGAGCAGATGCCGATGGCTCTGCTGGAAGCGATGGCGACCGGATTGCCAGTGATCTCGACCGGGGTTGGTGACATCGCTGAGGTTCTAGGGACCGACAAAGCGCCACAAATCGTTAACGTAGATGACGAATCGCAATATCGAACCTCGATGCAGACTATGGTCGAAAATCCCCGAATGCGTGCAGCTCTGGGTCTACTCAATCGCTCTCGGTGTGTATCGCTTTACGGCATACACCAGTTTGTTGAGGGTCACAGAGTTCTTTACACACAAGCTTTAACGCGTAGCATCAACCCGTTTTCACCGGCCGGTCGTGGGTAGCTTCGGGCGCAACCTCGCTCAGCGATAAGTTTTGGCATTAGCGCGCGATCCAAGCTACTTAATCGAAACACGAAGGGAGGTTGTGCCCGAACGAGCGTGGGTAATGACAGGAAAGTGATCAGGAGGAGAGGGAAGTTGCGTCGAAGTTTTAGCCAAGACAATCCAGTTTTAAATCCACCGATGGCAGCCATACCTTTGACTCACGCCTCTTGGATGCTGACAGTTCTCAGCACTCAGGGTTTTGCCGCACTTTTTGGGGCTGGTGGTTCCGAGTTCTGACGAGCCATACGAAGCTGCTTGTTGGTCGAATCGTAGTAGGCAATATAGGGCTTACCGGTTGAATCCAAGTTCAAAGAGGGCGATAGTCCAACGTTTCCTTTTTGGTCTACGATTTCGACAGTCCACTTCTCATCTTGTCGTACAGCATATTTTAGAACGCCCGACCCGCTATCGTAATATGCGATGTGTGGCTGGCCACCGGAATCCAATCGAATAGACGCACTATCGGGGAATTTCGGAGTCCCGAAAAGTTGCTCCACGACTTCCGCCTTCCACGCTCCTGATTTCTTACTGGCATACTTCAAAGTTTTCTTACCAGAATCGAAGTAAGCCAATTGGGGAGCACCCGCGGCATCCAAAGCTAACGTTAGACCTAATCCTGCCGAAGCATCGGTTCCACTGCTGGAATCGATCTCTTCATATTGCCACTGGGAGCCATCGTAGGTTGCGTATTCCAGGTGGCCAGACTCTGCAAATGCGATATGGGTCTGACCAGCTGGATCGATAGCTAGAGAGTTGTACACACCCTGACGAGGGCGCAGAGCCACTGTCTTGGTAAACCAGGACGTCCCATCAAAATATGCGTATTTCAGTTTTGCGCCGTTGCCTTTGCTTGTATGCGTGCTCTCGAAATAGGCAATCCTGGGTTTTCCGGAAGCGTCCAGCTGGATCGAAGTAGTAAATTGGGTGGGCACAGGATCGATCAACTGGATATGCCACTGTTTTCCGTCCCAGTGCGCGTAACGCACGCCTCTCCGCACTGGTGAGTTGTACGCGAGGTGAGGAAAGCCTTGCGAATCAGTTACCAGGGACACAAATGTGCCCGCGTCTCTTTCCACCGCCATCTTCGACCACTTCTGATCTTGACGACCCCGATAGGAGTACTGAAGATTCGACGTGGAAGCGTTAAAATATCCGATATGAAAGTTCCCGCTCCGGTCGATAGCCATTGAGGTGTACATTCCCACGTCGGTCCCCTGCCCGTCGTCAACTATTTCAACTTTCCATCCGGATTGAGCGGCTAAAGGAGTCGAAATAAACGAACTCATCAATGAGAGAATCGCCGCTATCGCCAAGAGCGTGAGTGAGACGTTCGAATGAACTTTTCGAGAAGTTATAAACAAGCTCTCTTCTCCCACTTTCTGTCTTTCAAAACATCCTCCCGTGACCGAATCTGTCTAGAAAGCGTCTTGAGATTCATAGACAAGTTGCTCTGTTTTTTACTCACAGATGAGATTCCACATGTTTCCGGTACCATAGCTCGAGCATCAGAAACGAATAAAGCACGTCGCCATAAAATGATGTGTTGTCTCGATCCATGCTGGAAAAGAGATACTGGATGAAGTCTTGCCGAACATAGCCTCGCTGGCAGCTTCGCGGATCGCGCAACACGTCCTCGGCCAACCCGCGAATCTTCGGGTCAGTTTTCAGCCACGTACTCATCGGCAACCCGAATCCATGTTTTTTCTTCTGTAAAATAGCCTTGGGCAAAAGATTTTGCGTGGCCTTCTTGAAAAGGTAGCGCTTCTCGAGCCATTTTAATTTCAAGGCGCTTGGAATACGGCCTGAAAACTCCGCGAGAGGATGGTCCAGAAAAGGAAATCGTACGGTGACTCCAGCAAGCTCGCTGGCGCGAACTACCTTTGGAAGATCACAATCGCCAAGAACCATTTTCACATCCAGGTACATCAGGCGATTGAGTTCGCTGTCAGCTTTCGCCGATCGATAATGCGCACGCGCAATTGCAAGCAGGTCGCCATGACCATTTCTGAAAGGCATGCCCGCGCCGAGAATATTCTCAGGAGGGAAATACTGCAGCATCATCCAGCGGGAATACCGGTCGGGGTTTGATGTGTTTGACGATTGAACGTAGCGACGCACTTTTCCGACTCCCGGAGCGGTAGCTGGAATCAAAGACACGAGCGGATCGATCAAACCCGCACGAAGTGCGCGTGGAATTCTTTGATAAAACTGATATATCCCGTCGGTCCGGTAGTGTTCATTACCTCCGAATAATTCATCCCCGCCGTCGCCGGCAAGCATTACTTTACGTCCCTTTTCGACCGCCAACATTTGGCAGTAATACGTTGGGATTACCGAAGAGTTGGCGTAAGGCTCATCGAAAAGATCGACGATTTTGGGAAGGATTCGGAAGGCGTCATCGGGCCCGACTCTCGATTCCGCATGCACTGAGCCAAAATGTTTGTTCGCGATATGAGCGTATGCAAGCTCGTTAAAACGATCCTCGGTAAACCCAATTGAAAATGTATTAATCGGACTCTTTTTGATTTGGGTCAGGAGCCCGACCACGGAACTGCTATCCGTTCCGCCGCTCAGAAAACACCCAAGGTCAGACGTTGGCATGTCGTAGGAGTTCTGATAAACGGCCTGTTCCATGCGTTCGAGAAGCTCTCGCGCCAGAACTTTTTCGGAGGACCTCTTGTCTTCGGTGTATTCCAGGTCCCAGTATCGCGTCAATCGTACGGTGCCGTCTTGCCATAACAAACAAGACGCAGGCGGCAATTTTTGAATACCCTTATACGCAGAAAGAGGAGCGGGGACCGCGGTGTAGTTTAAGTATGCGACGATCGATTGCGGATCAACTTCCTTCGCCACACGATGGCTAGCCAAGACTCCCCGCGCATGAGACGCAAAAATTATTTCCGATGAGCTAACGCTATAAGAAAGTGGCTTGACCCCGAATCGGTCGACAGCAAGAAAGGCGGACTTCAACCGGCGATCCCAAATCGCAATCGAAAACACTCCGCGAAGTAGCCTTAGGAAATCGGGGCCCCGCTCGAGATAAAGCTGGCCGAGAATGCAGGGCAAGCTACTATCGTTCGTTGAGGTTCTTAGCGAACCTCTAAGTTCCTCTTGGTTGCTGACATCTGCGTCGCAAGCCACGATCATTTGTTCGGATTTCCAAATTCTTCCGGACTCTTGAGGTGTCACCGTTCCGAAACCGACCTCAGGCTCCGCAGTCTGTTGACGAAACCAAGTGCCTTCAATCGCGAGAGCAGACAGCATTGCATCTATTGTTGGTTGATCTACCGGTCGCGAGCCACTGTTGACGGCAATTCCGCAAATAGCCATAGTCGAGTTCTTATTTCCTCAAATAAATATAGCTATCAGATGTCATTCCACGATCTCACGTTGAGCTCGCATCCAAAGCGGCATGGTGTCTTCTGTAGGCAAACGAACTTCCTCGCGTGTGGCTGCCAGCTTTTGTTGCACCAAAATAGCCAGCCCAGCCTCAACCGCAATCATCTGGTACATCAGATCAAAATCCTGACGATTTATAAACATGTTCGGCACGAGGTAGACAACCAGAACTCCCACCACAATCTGGCAGTACGTCGCCAAGTGTTTTGTGTCTGGTTGAGCGAGCGCCTTGAGCCTCAGCTTGAACATCTGACCGATCGAAGAAAAGATCATGGCCATAAAAATCAAACAACCCGGGATTCCTGTTTCTGATAACAGATCGAAGATGGCATTGTGTGTTACGCGCGGCGGATCGCTCGAGTACTGAGGGAAAACGTGCAGAAAGTTCCGAAGCCCGACGCCCCTGATCGGATGTGCTTTAGTCATCTTTATAGCGGCCCGCCAGGCTTGCAGACGTCCGATCGCCGATGGATCAACTTCGGCAGCCGTGGGAATCGTTTTATACCTAGTGAGCGCGCCTTGCGGGCCAAACAATAAAAGCAACAAAAGACAACATACGCCGATACCACTGAAAAGAACTTTATGGTTTGAGAATGCCACAAGCACAATTCCTGCCATCAGGAGTCCCAGTAACCCCGAACGCGACCGTGTTCCAATCACAACAACGGCGCTTCCAACCGCCATGCCGCGGAAGACCCAGCGCACCCACCACCGCGGATCGTCTTGGGCCAACCAAACCAAGATGGGAATGCCCATATTCAAGGCCAGAGCGTACTCGTTCTGTTCTGACATCATCCCGCCGGGACCCTTCATGGAGTTGGCAAATCCGGTGGTGACCGCGTCGTATCCACCCTTAGCTCCGAGGAATCCCAGCGAGATAGCCAAAACATATAGAATCGAGCGAATGCGTTTCTCTGAATTTGCGAGAGCGCATGTCAGGAAGGCCATGATGAAGACCCGGCTGTATTCCCAGAGTTTCGGGAATGCGATCATCGGAATTTGCGCCGTCAACGACGTCAGCGCGAACCAAACCCAGAGCAATACAAGCAAACGCATGCCTTCTATTCGAGGCGGGGACTTCCCCATTTCCCAAATTGCATAGCCCAGCAGAGTTGCCCCCGCAATCCAAACCTCATAGTCAAAAACGAAGTTGGGCCAGACAAAATCCGCAGGGCGACCGAACGAGAACCATAGGTAATACAACAAGCCCGAAAAAGGACGGAAAAGGGCGGTTATAGTCGCCAAAATTACCAGAACGTAGAGGAAGATGGCACGTAACATTAAATCTCGAAAGCCTTTCCGAGTGTGGTGGCGGCGCGATCCGATTGTACTGTCGCTCGTAACTGCGGAGAGGAGCCAGGAAGATTATCTTGCAACAACGATGGAGACTGCGCCGCTCGCAGAATGCGCGACTCGAATTGTTGATCCCAGCTCTGTTCGCCTACGTAATCTAGCATCGCTTGACGAGCCTTGGCCGATGCCGAACCAGCGCCCCTTAGCTTCTGAATGAGGAAAGCGGCGAGGCGTTGCGGGTCGTCTTCGGCATAGACCGCTGGGGCTAGGCCGGCGGGCAATGCCATTGCCGCTTTCCTGCTTGCTGCAACAGGAAGCCCCATGGCCATCGCCTCAAGAATTTTATTCTGAACGCCGCGAGCCACTCGCATGGGAGCTACAGCCACTGCGGCTCCTAGCAGGTAAGGCCGGATATCGGTGACCGCTCCCGTCACGCTGACCGAGGGATCGTCCGATAGCTGCCGCACGGCGGCCGCCGGATTTCTTCCCGCAATTACAAACCGCGCGTTTGGGACCTCAGCTCGAATCGCAGGAAAGACATCGCGATAGAAATTTGTGACCGCGTCTACATTGGGGAAATAATCCATAGAACCGGTAAAGATGATGTAGGGTCGCAGGGCCTCAATTTCAGGAGAAATTTCGACCAAGGAAGGATTGAAATAGCTCACATCCATCGGATTCTCGAACGCTTCGATGTTGGAATCGGGCGCAGCTTGCTTCATCAGTTCACTTTCAGCACGCGTGCAGAGAAGCGTTAAGGAAAATTCACTTACCCAGCGCTTCTCGTCCTCGGCGAGCTTAGCGGACTCGCGACGCCATAGCCAGGAAGCCGGCGGGCGTATATGATCCGCATACTGCTTCCACTTGTCGGAATCGACGTCAACCATATCGAGAACGCACGGGACTTCCGTCGCGACTTTCGCGTACGGAGCCATGGAAGAACTAAAAGCGAATACCAAATCGTAATGCTCGGATTGCAGAGCTGTTTTAACGCGCGCGGCCATAGACGAAGAGTGAAAGAACGCCGTAGTTAGCGAGCGTCCCATGACGACGGCAAGCAAAGCTTGCACCCTGCTGCGCATCCAGGAAATTTTCTCGCAATATAGATTTCGGCAAAAACGTTGAACATCGCTGAAGTAACGGCTGTCATCCGGCTGATCATAGAAACAAAGCAGGTCGACCTCGTGCTTTTTCGATAGAGCAGCCAATTCGCGAAAAGAGCGGATCTTGTCCCCTTTGTCCGGCGGGTAGGGCAGACGATGAGCTAGAAATAGTATTCGCATCGCGAGGATACTCTACGGAAACAACCGAACGAATGCGGGTCCCAAAACCTTTGTTACAGGAAGCGGGATGCGCTTCCAAATGTCCGTTGCGAGCTTGAACGTCGGATTTACGGGCGAGAAATTGGGCAGCGTCTTGCGCCGGACTAAGTGAAACTGATACGGCAGAGGGCTTTCTTTCATATTCCATTGAGTTTTGAAGGTGTAGGAACCCGTCCCCACCTTGCTCCTGCCAAAATCAAAAAGTTTCAGTCCTCGCACACACGCATCGCGGCAAACTTCCCAGTACATGAAATTGTTCGCCGCGAACTTCCGGCCTTCCAGCAACGAGCCGCCGTAATATGGCAGGATCGTGTCGCGAAATCTAAAGCTGAAGACCGCGGCAATGGCTTCTGCTCCATTCCAAATTGATAAGATTTCCACCGCTGAACCGAATTCTTCGATGAGAATTTTAAAAAATCGCTTGGCGAAAACGGGTGTGCCGAGATTTCGCACGCTCGCAGCATAGATTTCGTAAAAGGTATTGAGTTCAGCTGCGTCTTTCACGGTGCGCAAGCCGCCTTTCTGGCCCTTGCGAATCATGTAGCGGGTATCCTTAGGGAAACCACGCATCAGTTGCTCGGGATCACTTGGCAGTTGCTGCTGAAATGTGACATACAATTTTTTTGTCTCAAAACCATCGCCGGCAACGTGTTCAGGATCTCGCAGTTCCAGGTAGTTGACCTGTTCTTTCCTGGCCATTTGGCAGGCAGCTTCCTGCAAAGCTAATCTTGCCCCCAAATCTGTCGCACAAATCCCTCCATACACTGCGAACGGAGTTGAGATTAGGGTAGGTCCTTGAATCCAATTCGAGGATAGAAATAATGGAAGCACACCCCGGATAGTTCCTGCAGATTCCGCAATCAAATAACGAGGCTCAAAACCAAATCCACGTTCGATCGCGCGCTTCCATGCGGTCAGATGAAATAAAGTGCCTTCCGGGTGATGAAGCACGAATCTGTCCCAGTCTTCCCGGGCGTCTTCCTCATACGGACGCACTTTGATTACATTCGAAATATCTATGTTATCGGTCACTGGTCTGCTGGCTACATTGTCTGGGCCTGTTGTGATCATCGCGGTAGAGTGGTTGGGTCAATCTGGCAAAGTTGATGAATCATGACTGCGGTCTTGGCCGCACCCTTCTAGATTGCTAGCGGTATAATTTGACTTCGTTTGGAGCACCCGCGCTCGCATTCTACGGTGTACTGGCCTACGGTCATCATTTAGCTTGAGAGCGAATAGTGTAATAGTTGTAATCGTAATCGTAAATTTCGTCGGCATTATTAACGATAATGCCGAGGAACTTCTTCGGATCTAAGCGCGACGTCACCCTCTGGAGCGCTCGTCGGTTGGTCTGTCTCATATACACAACGAACAAAATAGCGTCGCAAGGGGCGGTCAATAGCTCCAAATCCGCCACCGGCGCAGAGAGCGGCAATGAGTCCACGATAATCAAGTCAAACTTCAGCTTGGCTTGTTCGATAAACTCAGTCCACTTCGGACCTTCCAGGATTTGCGGGCAAGCCTTGCTGGGAACAAGTCCAGTGGGGACTATCGAAAGAGCGGGAAACTCAGTGACATGCACGACGGATTCAAACGATCTCCGCCCCTGTAGAAAATCCCCTAATCCCGGCAAATGCTTCAAATTGAGAACCCGGGTCGCAGTTCCGGCGCGCAAATCGCCGTCCACAAAAAGAATACGTTTGCTTCCTAATTGTCCAAGGCTAAGGGCTAAGTTTGTCGCAACCAGCGTCTTTCCATCGCCCGCCTCGCCGCTGGTGATCACTACGGAGCGCGTTCCCAGTTTGTTATGTACATTTAACAGACGAGATCTAAGAATGCTGAATGATTCCGTAGCCACCTGATGTTTGTGATCCAAAACCAGGGGGAAATCAGGATCGTTCCTGATCTGGGTTGCACCGGCGGTTTGTCCACTCACCTGCTTTGCAGCTCCCGGTGTTCCGTTGTTGTCTTTGGACTTTGTCACGTTTAATAGCGACTGGTGCTCCACATTTTTCTCCACTAGGGTTATCTGCTGGTTACAACCATAATCACTGCAAATCCCGCAGCAAGTACGGCGCTGCAGACACAAGCATAGAGCACACGCAATCGTCTCCGCCGGCTATTTGCCTTGGTCGCTAGCCAGGGAACTTCACCAAAAACTGGCATGCCTAACTGGCCTACTACCTCTCGCTCTGTCTTTACAGTAGGGTTCAATATTTCTAGAGCAAAAGCTAGACCGAGGCTTAAAACGAATCCTGCACCAAGACCGATCCAATTTATGATCGGACGATCCGGACTGTCGGGCTTATAGGGCACTTGGGCCGGGTCCTGTATCTCAAACTGCTCCCCCTCTTGATGTGCTTCCAAGTCCGCGGACATGTCAGCCGAAAATTTTCTTTCCAGCAGTTGTTTGTAATGGTCCTCAGCACCTTGGTAATCGCGAGTCACCGCGCTCATGCGCTGTTCAAAGAGAGGAATTTGCTCAAGTTCGTGTTGATGAAACGCAACCTGCTTCTGGAGCTCTTGTTCGCGCACCTCGTGCTTTTGGATGTCTTCGTCCACCTTGGCGATCTGACTTTGGATTACGGGATTGCGTTCCTTGAGTGGCGCAGGTTCACCCTTGACGGTTTCCTTCTTTTTTGTGTCTGCGATGCGTGCTTCCAGGTCTCTAATCTGCAGGTTCTTCTTAACGACATCCGGGAAGCTTGGCCCATATCGTTTTCGAAGTTGGTCCACCTCATCCTGCAACTGCGCCCTTTCCGCTTCCATACCGGCGACCGCGGGCGATTCTTGCGCGTCAAGATTTACAACGGATGGACTGCTGGCCAGAGCAGCTTGAAGGGAAGCCTTTTGTTGTTGGTCGCGATCAATCGCATCTCGTTCGCCTTGCAGTTCTCCTTGGAGCGCGTTCAGCGCCTGCACATGGATTACTTGCGACTCCGGAAGCTCTCCGGCACCCTTTGTTTTCAGCGCTGTTATCTGATCTTCCTTTGCCTTCAAGTCATTCTGGGCATCTTCGATTTCTTTCGTTAAGAATGTAGTGGTGCCGCGAACGGCGTCATCGCGATTCTTTCTATTATTGTCGATAAATGATTGAGCCAACCGGTTTGCAACCTGGGCCGCGACGGAGGGATTCGAATTTGTATAGGAGACGCTAAATGCTTGGACGTTTTTCTCGCCATGCGAAGACGTTACTGCGGCGGTGTCGACAGAAACTGCTTTCTGCATCTTCTGTACGATTTGTTCCGAGCTCTCTTTATTTTTTAATTGCTTGTAAAGACCCATATCTTCGATCACTTGTGTGAGATTTGTGACGGAGAGGATCTGTTGCCGAAGTTCCGCCAGGCGATCGGCGCTACTCTGTGTGACGGTGGAGTTCACGTATGAATTTGGCACTTTCTGGGGATCAATAATGATGAATGCCGCGGCTTTATATTCATTTGGCAGAAAATAGGCGACCACTGAAGTTGCGAAGGCAATCGCAAACGTCCCCACCAGAATAAACCATTTTCGGCGCGCCAGCATTCGCCAATAATCCCGGAGCGCGTAATATTCCAATCCGGCAAAACTTGAATTTTCCTTAAGTTCACTCATCGTTCCCTCTGACTCAATATTCGAAAATCTCAGCTTCGAGGTAGCGTTGCAAGCAGTTCCTTAGCTTGGCGTGCATAACTGGAATCAGGCTCCGCCTTGGAAGCGGTAAGCAATGATTGCTTACCTTCGGGCATTCTGCCGTCCTCTATGTAAGCCTTGCCTAAATGAAAATTAAACTCCGCATTTTTGGGTTCCTTCTGAACGCAATCCTTCAATAGCTGAATCGCGGTGCCATAATTCTTCTTCTTTATCAAAATCCATGCGAGCGTGTCAGAAATGTCTGCGCTGTCGGGTTTTTCTTTGCTCGCTTCTTGCGCTAACTTAAGCGCCACATCGATGTTGCCGCCGTGCTCTGCATACACCCAGGCAAGATTGTTCTTGGCCACCACGTCTGTAGGCGAGATTTGTAGCGCTTTTGAATAATAGTCCTCCGCTGCCTTCCAATCTTGTTTCATTTCTTCGATCTGGCCCATGCGAATCTGCACAATCGCCATCTGCGGCTCGCTCTGAGACAGTTTCGATAACAAGTCCATCGCTTGATCTAGTTTTCCTTGATTGAGCTGGATATCGCTCAGAGTTAATTGCGCGCTAATCGACTTGGGATCCAACTCAAGCGCTTTACGCAGCGAGCTCTCCGCGTCGTTCGGACGGCCCATCAAGGACTGAAGTTGGGCCAGGACTTCGTATCCAGGCGCCCACTTCGGATTGGCATTCACATAAGATTCAACCTCAGCCAAGCCTTCGTTATTTTTCTTCAGAGCTATCTGCGAAGTGCCCAAAATGGCAAGCCCCTCTCGAGAGGTAGGGTCATAGAGCAACGATTGTTTAGCAAAGGTATGCGCTTCCTCGAAACGGCCCTGGCGAAATTTCGCTTCGGCAAGCGTACGGTACGTCATTGCACGGGCCGGAGGTTGTGGGAACTCATCGATGAGAGGCAAAGTGTCCTTTTCTGCCTCATCGTAGTGTCCTTCTTGAACCAGCGCCAAAGAACGCACTAAATACGGGTCGATGTTTTGCGGTTTTTGTTCCACCGTCTTCTGAATCGTAGCAATGGCTTGTTCGGGGCGGCCTTGCTCAATATCAAGACGCGCCAAAACTAACCGGGCAGACTGAAAGGTCGGATCAAGTGAGATTGATTTGTTTAACGCCGCCTCAGCAAGGTTGAGTTTATCTTTCCGAATATAAGCTAAACCCAGATAATACTGCGGCAAGTACCAATCAGGTTTGACCTGAGCCGCCCGCTCCATGTCGCTGATTCCGCCGTCGAGATCGCCCTTTTCCACGCGCAAACGTCCTCTGAATAGAAGACTCCCAGGATCGTTCGGACTTTTTTTCACAACTGCGTTTACGAGCTGTTCGGCATCGCCGATCTTGCTTTCCTCGAGATATACTTGGGCCAGTTGCAGCGAGTTCTGCACGTCCTCAGGATGCTGCTTCAAAATGTT
Source organism: Acidobacteriota bacterium (assembly GCA_013287135.1). Taxonomy (GTDB): domain Bacteria; phylum Acidobacteriota; class Terriglobia; order Acidiferrales; family UBA7541; genus Palsa-295. Next base: position 29,019 of record JABDEK010000057.1, read on the forward strand.
CTGATACGCCTTCTCTGCGGCTTGGGAATTTCCCATCATGACGTAGTAGCGCGCAAGGGCGCCGCGATAGGCCGGGTTATCGTCGCCAAGGGTGCTGATCTGTTGAAATAAATCTTCTGCCTCTTTACCCCTATTTTGTGACAACAAGAAAAGCGCCAACAGATAGTGGACCTGAATGCTCTGCGGGTTTTGTGCGAGAGCCTTCCGAATCACCTGTTCGGCTCCAGTCATATCCCCTCGACGAGCCATCAACGCAGACAGGAACGTCACAGGTGGAACTGACTTAGGATCGTATACGATGGATCGCAATAGGCTCGCTTCGCTCTCCGAGGTCTTCTTCTCGGCCAGCTGCGACATGGCCCTTAGAAACCAAGCTTGGCCGTTCTCGGGGTCAAGCTGCAGTACACGATCGATGGCTGCGTTAGCCGCTGGCAAGTCTGAGGCCTTCAGTGAACTCTGCGCCAGAATCAATAGCGCATCCGTATCGTTCTGATTTTTCTTTAGCAAAGAATCTGCCAGATCTTTTGCTTGAGCAAATTGCGGCGTTTTGATTAGGAGTTTGGCTAACGCGACATTTGCGTCGTGGTCGTCCGGATTATTTTTCAGGACGATCTTCAGTTGCTGCACCCCGCTTGGAATATCTTGCCGGTCGATGAAAATCTTGGACAGGGCCAGATGCGCCTTCGGATCTTTAGGGTTCAACTGGATAGCCCGGCGGTATTCTACGATGGCCTCATTTATCTTGCCCTCGGCTGCCCAGTGTTCTGCATCCGCGAAATGACGCGCAGACTTCTCCTGAGC
>JABDEK010000058.1:0-28407 GCA_013287135.1 Acidobacteriota bacterium
GAGAACGGCTTCTTCGGCAGCCTTTCTGAGCGATGAGTCCTTCGAAAGGCCCTCGCCAGAGATTGCGTGGGCGTTGTAAACGAGCCCGTCTCCACCGACGACAAAATAGACCCGCACTGTTCCACTGATACCGTTTGAGGCCGCCTCCGCTGGATAGATAGGGGCGACGGTCTTGATGACTTTTGCTTTAACTAGCTTGGCATCCGTGTGTTTGATCTCGGAAGGCTTGAGCGTTACGATTCCACTGTCCCACCGAAAACCGTCGTCGATAAACATGAAATAACCAATGGGGTCCCGCTCGTAATCTTTCGGGGGGTTGGACATCTGCCAGCTTGCGAAATAAATATCTAGTGGTTGTCGGATTGAGCGCAGCCAGCCCCATTCCATGCCACGCCCTGGTTCGGGATCGTCGTTCACTTTTCGGACGAGAACCTGCCCGTCCTCCTTTGCAAGGCGCATAAACAGCTCTTGCATCCATTGTTCTTTTGAAGCAAAGACCTTCGGTTCACACAGGCCCATCCAGCTATCTGCTTTGTCCGATTCATACATTTTGTGGAGCCATACATCACAATTAGGAATCTCCATGTCTTTCACAAAGGCTGCCACCTTTTCTTTGTCCCCGATCTTAGCAGCCGCGAGGACATCTCGAAGAAGTTGCTGCAAGCCATCGGTCGTATCCGAGTTTCTGGGAGCGGCCACCCGTGGAGCTACGGAGGAAGGCGTGTTGGCCTGCGGGCGAACCAAGGAGGGAACGAATAGTGAAACTGTTAACAGAGCAAACATGGATTTCAGACGGTTAGTGATTTGCATACCTTTCATTTACCGAAACTAGCAACAAAGCACAAGAGGCAAGGTTTCGCACGGCCTCGACTGCGAACGCACAAACCGGACAAATAAAGTATCATTTTCACTTCTCCGACTTAATCGCGACTTAGCGAGCCAGACCTCAAAGATCGCTGCTTTTGGCCCGGCATAACCTGCCTCTTCGGCGTCATCCGTTCTTAATTCGGGCGCAATCGCAATGGAGCTTTCAACTGGCCCCAATGGGAAGGTTTCGGCTGAATCACTTCTGCCGAGCAGGGTCATACGGGCTCTTGAAGCAGAAGATACCGTGTGAACGCTGACGAAGGTTATAATCCTGCCAATCTATGCCGCTGGCCGCAGGGACAAAAATCGGGCCCTATGAGATCAACTCCCCGCTCGGCGTGGGCGGCATGGGTGAGGTGTACCTTGCGCAAGATACTCGGCTGAGCCGCCGAGTCGCAATTAAGATCCTACCGGACAAATTTTCGTGCGATGCCCAGCGCATGGCTCGCTTCGACCGAGAGGCCAAGGTTCTCGCATCGCTGAATCATCCCAATATCGCGGCGATTTATGGCCTGGAAGAAGCGAATGGTGTGCGCGCGCTGGTGATGGAGTTGGTCGATGGTCCAACGCTGGCAGAGCGAATCAAGCAGGGGCCGCTTCCACTCGATGAAACATTGCTCATCGCAAAGCAAATTGCTCAAGCGCTCGAATATGCGCACGAGCGAAGCATCATTCATCGCGACCTGAAACCCTCCAATGTGAAGATCACTCCGAACGGCGAAGCGAAAGTGCTGGACTTCGGACTTGCGAAGGCTCTGGAGGGCGACTTCAGCGGCGCCGATATTTCTATATCTACTTCGCCTACGCTAAGCCAAGCAGCAACACAGGCAGGTATGCTGCTAGGCACAGCGGCGTACATGAGTCCGGAGCAAGCCCGCGGAAAGAAAGTGAATCGCCGTGGAGACATATGGGCGTTTGGCGTCGTGCTGTACGAGGTGCTGGCGGGCAAGCCGGCGTTCCTGGAAGAAACAACTTCTGACACGCTGGCGGCGGTGATTCGCGGAGAACCCGATTGGAGCATCCTTCCCGGGAACGTACCGACTTCCATCATCCGGCTATTGAGGCGCTGCCTGACCAAAGACCAGAACCAACGGCTCCGTGATATTGGCGAAGCGCGCATCGCGATCGATGGAGCCATTTTAGGAACTCCCGAAGAGATCGCGGCGCCGCTCGCCGCGACAAAGGAAGCCCCTTTGTGGCGTCGCGCGTTACCCTGGGTCGTTGCGGCAATAGCAATTGTTCTGGCCATCGCATGCGGAGCGCTGTATTGGCGTGGCATCCAGCCCGAGCCGCATCCGGTGATGCAATTGTCCCTTCCACTCGCCGAACCTCTGGCCGGCGTTTTTGATGCCAATCCCGGGTCTCCCTTCGCGCTCGCACCTGACGGCTCGCAAATTGTCTATGTCGCATCCGTTGCGGGCAAACCGCAACAACTCTATCTGCGCGCTCTCGAGCAGCAGACCGCCACACCCATTCCCGGCACGGAGAACGCAATACAGCCGTTTTTCTCGTGGGATGGGGAGTGGGTGGGATTCTTTGCGCAGGGCAAGATGCGTAAGGTTTCACTCCACGGCGGGCCGGTGACTCCCCTGTGCGATGCGCCGGTTCCGCACGGCGCAAATTGGGCAAGCGACGACACGATCACCTACGCGCCGAACTTCGGGTCCGGGCTCATGCGAATTTCCGCGGCGGGCGGCACCCCGAAGATTTTGACGACGCCAAAACCAAAGGATCAGGAAATAAGTCATCGCTGGCCGCAGGTGCTGCCCGGAGGAAAGTTCTTGTTGTTTACGATACAGGTAGGCAGTGCCTTTTCCTTTGATGACGCCTGGATCGCCGCCCTGTCTCTGGAAACCGGCAAGTGGCACACAGTAATCAAGGGCGGCTCGTACGCACGCTATGTGTCTTCGGGTCACATCGTCTATGCCCACGCGGGAGCGCTCATGGCGGTGCCGTTTGATTTGAAGCGGATGCAAGTCGCGGGGTCCCCGATGCCGGTTCGAGAAGGTGTGGTCACCACGGCGCTGACAAGCGGAGGCGCGGAGTATGACGTGACCGAGTCCGGACTACTTGCTTACGTTCCCGGAAACGCCAGACCTCCCTTGCGCACGCTAGTTTGGATCGACCGCAACGGGATGACCAGGACCGTCGCGGCACCGCCAAAGTTCTACAGCTCGCCACGCCTTTCTCCTGACGGGAAATTGTTGGCCCTACAGGTAAACGAGAACGGCTCCCCGGACATCTGGGTTTACGAGTTTGCACGAAACACTCTGACCCGGCTGACTTTTGGTCCGGGCGCTAGTTCAAGTCCTCTTTGGTCTGCCGACGGTCGAAGAATCGTTTATAGTAACCGCACGGATTCTCCGTCTTTCCGTTCGAAACTGGCTGATGGCAGCGGCGCGGAAGAAACGCTTTACGGCAAGAAGTTCGACGACCAAGGAGCCGCGCCGCTAGCGGTATCACCCGATGGCAAGACGCTTTTGTTCAGCGCCTCCAGCGCGGGAAGGCTGGCAATCGAAGCGCTTTCTTTGGACGGTAGCGAAAAGATTCAACCTTTCCTGCAGTCTTCGTTCAACATCGCCACCGCAAAGTTTTCGCCGGATGGCCGCTGGGTCACCTATTCGTCGGACGAATCGGGGCAGTGGGAGATTTACGTGCAGCCATTTCCTGTACTCGGTGGAAAGTGGATGGTCTCCTCGGGAGGCGGGCAGTATCCGCGCTGGACGTGGAACGGTCGTGAGATTTTCTATCGCAGTGGAGACAAAGTGATGGCTGTTGGCGTGGAGACACAACCAGCATTCAAGGCCGGCACGCCACGGATGTGGTTCCCAGGGGAAGGCTACGTCGCGCTGGGAAACTACGACATCGCAGCGGACGGTGAGCATCTCATGATGCTCAAGCAAGAGGACACAGCAACCAGCCCCAAAGAACTAAACGTCATACTCAACTGGTCGGAAGAACTGAAACGCCGAGCCCCGGCGGAAAACAAATAGAGCGCGGTCAGGGACGTTTAGTTGTTCGGACGAATTCATTCGCTGCGATTCACTCCACAATAATTCGGTCCGGTTATCCGACTAATCAGATGTTTTCGCAATGACGAGGAGTGCGGTATTCTCAAGGCAAATGCGCACTCTCATGGTCTTGGTGGCGGCGCTGTTGGCAACTGTCACCGTGAAAGCTCAAACCTGTCCGCCACAGGATCAAGAACACGGTCTTGCAGAGGCATCGAGACCTTCCGTTCTGCACGGCACGCTACTCGTTCACGATGAACTTCGTCAGTGGCTAGGGGTTAAGCTCGACCGTCCAGCATGCGGCCAGAAGGAAGTCGAGATCGTATATTCGAAAGGCGAGGACTGGAGAAGAGCGGAAACGCTGCGCGGATGCACTCTCACTGCCACCGGAAAGCTATATGACAGTCCGACCGGTTATTATTCAGCTGATATCGCGATTTCAGACCCGACCCTAAAGCCTGATCCATCGTGTCACGCATTCCCAGTCAAGCCAGATCCTTATGCAGTTCCTATCCCGCCCAGTTTGACGGAATATCAAGTCTCAATCATCGTGGATTATCGAAGCAAAGGTCACATCGACGTAAAAGCTTGGCGAAGCGGTGATCAACGAGTACCGCTTAAACCTTGGCAGGCTTACGTAAATTACACTCTGACGGGATCTACCGACGTAATTTGGTTTGACTGCGCAAATGACTTTCGCATCCAGGACATCACGCAGACCCCCGAAAATCCGAATGGGATATTCGACGATAAGCCGACCGGCACAGTCTTGCAAGATCTGAAGGGCTCGAATGTGATCAAATTCAGTTGCAAGAGAGAGACCGGAACTGCCCATCTGAAACGGCCGAGCTAACTGATTAGAGTCGGATTACCGGAGAAGTTCCGGGCTAGTACTTCATTTGTCCAGTTTGCACTTGAACCGCAATTTCTCCTGTGTCTTTCGTTTCAGGTTGAAGGTGACTTGATCGGGGTCTTGATCACGCCAAGCTAAACCGTTCCAGCCGATCCAGCTATCGGGTTCTCCTCGAACAATCGCGCTACCATGACTGAGTCGAGGTAGGCGCGAACGCGTACGATCACTCCATTTTGGAAATAGACTACCCAGCAGTAGCGATTGTCGAACCGCATGCCGTTCTTGGCCGTCGCAAGAGAATGGAGTTCGACCACCGCCTCATCGTCTTGGACGATCACATGCTCCGTATGAAGCTGGGCACCCTGCGGAAGAACCTGCCCCAGTTTGGCGAATGTTCCTGCTATGAAGGCCTTCTTGCTAAGGTAATGACCAGCAAGTGGGTGCGTTCCCTCTACAATCCAGTCCACATTGTCGGCCACATGTTCAAAGAAAGCAGCGCCGTCGCCGCTTTCAAGTCCCTTGAAGATTTCGCGGACACGGTCGGGTGTGATAGTCATGTCTAGTTCTCCTTTTCTTGGCGATCTGTATTACCGGTTTGTCAGGTAGTACTCGACTTCGCGGCTGAAGCCGCTGCCGTGACGCTGCCGAGCAGTTTCATCAGGTCCCTGACCTGAATGTTTTCCACCGAACTCACGGCATCCTTAATCTCGCGACTGAGCGCCTCGTCGGCGCGGCCAGCGACGAGCCTGTCGAACTTCTCGACGGATTCCTCCCATGTGAACGGACGAGAAGCGAGCCCCGGATAGTCCTGAACCTCGTGCTCGATCACTTTCCCGTCTTGTAGCCGGACAGTGATCTTGGCTGGCATTTTCGCCGGATATTCTTCCGTGTATTCATGGTTCGGCCGAACGGAAACCTTTTTCAGTAGTGCCTGTACGTCCGGCCTCACGATGCGGTCTGGCTTGAATTGCGCCGGTTGTACGTCGCCATCGATAAGGGCCACCGCAAGCAGGTACGGAAGGCTGTGATCTGCTTGTTCCTTGGTCCGGATGACTTTATCCGTGCCATAGAGGCCGCCTCCGGCAAAATCGTAGGCGAGTTGGAACACCTCTGCCTCAATCGAGACCACCTTGGCGAGGTCGATTTTGTTCTGCTTGTTTAGTTCGACCATGCAATAAACAGCCGACTGCGTGTGGATCATGGAGTTGTACTTTTTGATTGTGCTCTCCACAACACCCTCATATCCCTCCTTGTCCCAATCAATATTGATCTTCATCCTCAGGAGATGGTCGATGCCCATCGGGCCCTCGATCACTTGTAACGGTCCCTCGACGCCGCGTCGAGCCAAGAACAGCGTGTTCATCGCGCCGAGCGCAGATTGTGCCGAAGCGAGACCCTTCCACTGAGACAGAGGCTTGGCCCGAACCACGGCGAAGGAAGCATCGCTGACCGCTGCCATCGCGATGGCATGCGCAATTTGCCCCGCGCTCAACCCCATCAGCCGGCCGGCAGCAGCGTTATGCGAAAAGGCGAGTTGCGAGGTGTGGTCGAAGCCGCTGGTCATGAAATCGGCGTGATCGACGAACCGTGACTGAACTGTGTAGCCCAGCGCCACGCCAAGCATCAGATCTTTTCCGCTGCCGCCCACATACTCGGCGATGGTCAACGCCACGCCGAAGTTATCTGCCGTGTGGCACGTCTCGGTTTGCGCAAGGAAGTTGTCCATGAAATCGACATAGCGCACGAGTGCCGTGTGCCAGAACGCAGCATAGATCGGGTTAGCCTGCCCGCCGCCAATTAGCGGGGACGGGCCTGTGCCACCGAACTCGGCGACCTGCTCGCGGCAGGCTTGGACCGGACCGGCTCCCAGGGCGGCGATGCAGCAGCCCAGTGAATCAAGGATATGGATTGGCAATTGTTTGCGCGATTCCGCAGAGAGGTCGGCAAAAGTAGCGCGGGCCGCATATTTGGCGAGACTTTCGACTTGAGTCATCATCGGGATTATCCTCCATCTTTATTTTCGAGTTGATTTGTCTAGGTCGTCAGGGCGATGAAAATCCCCATCGTGATCAAAGAGCCGATTACGCTGAGGAACACGGCAGAGGCGGCCTCCGCCTGAGCGACGCGATATTGAAGAGCCAACATGACGACAATGGGCATGGCTGGGATGGCCGTTGTCAGCACCGCGTCGCTTACAGTCGGATTGCCGTAGCCGAGCCATCGCAAGCCACCCAGAACCAACGCGGGCTGTACGATGTTTTTCAGAAATACGAAGAACAATACACGCCAGTTGAAAATGATTTTGCCGGATGCAAGCACGATCCCGCAGGCGAATATCGCGACACCGCCGGATGCGTGTCCCAGCATGTAAAGCGAATGGACGAGGAGGTCAGGAATGCGGAAGCCGATCAACACGATAACGAAAGCGAGAACAGGAGCCCAGACCATCGGTTCCCTCACTGTCTCCTTGATTTTGGCGGAGAGAAATGCGAGAGGCGATGTGCGGGGCGGTGCCGAACGCGCCCCGTCTTGTAGTTTTGAGCTACTTTCGATCGATTCTCTCCCTGCTGTGTCTAATGCGAGAAAGAGGATCGTGACTGGCACGACCGTGAGGTTGATGATGAGACTGTCTACCGCAATCGGAATGGCGGCATTCGGGCGTCCCAACAGATCGCCGAGAACCGCCGGACCCACGAAAGGCACTGCTGGTGCGGAAGCCGTGAGCGCGCACAACGCGCTGACGCCCATCGGCATACTGAAAGCGACACGGGCTAGCAATAAAACGGCGCCGTAAAATCCAATAGTGCCAACACACAATGCGATGACGAGCGGGAGGTCCTGGCTTAGTTCCGCGCGCGACGACGTAACTGTTCCGGCAAAAAGCGCCAATGGCACCGCGTAAAGCAGAACCATCCGATTCAGGATTGAGGCTTCCTTCTGACCAAAATCGTGGTGCCAAGCCGCCATGAGGCCGAGCAGAAACGTCACGACCATTGGAAGAAGCGCGCCCAGAATCGTTCTTAGCATCGCCGTTCGACTCTTTACACTAGGGGTTCTCCGATCAGGTGCATGGCCTCGGCCGCGGTTATTACATCTCCATTACTAAACCGAGTTGCTTCTTGTGTCAACCGTTTCACCGCACGATGGGAGGCTGACCTAATTCATCTGTTCATCAATCTCATAATTCTTATCCATTCGGATGGCCGAATGATTCGTTGTATTTTTGTAAGTTTGCTGGTTTTGTCTGCCTTCTACCCCACCTTGAAAGCATCACAGAAAAAACTCTAGGCCAGAACAAAGACTCTGTTCATGCGCAGGTATCAGGACTGCGCAAAGTCGTCGAACACAACCTGCGGCATATTCGCAGACTGATAACGGGAGAGTATAGTAACCAGGCAGTCGTGCGGCAGGAACTGGCGAAACACATTGAATCAATCACGCTCATGCCTGAAGGTAAAGCTGGAGAGATTAGGTACAAAGGCAGCTGGAAGCTGCTGGGCGATACTGATGGTGCCGAGGGCCAGAATCGGACTGGCTACGCCGGCCTTTTCAGGGCCGCGCTCTACCAATGAGCTACCTCGGCACGGGAGCAGCTTAAGATTCTACGGAAAAGTTGCAGCGCTGAAAAGGGAAAACGGTCACTCGCCATGGCCGAAGTTGTCAGCGTGACGTCAGGTGCCTGAGCCCGTAGCTAAAAATCCAGGAAAAGCAAACATCGCCGCATCAAATCTGCGGAAAGCAAGACGTGACGCGCAACAAATCTAGTAGGACATCTCCGCATGCCCAAGGGTAGTTCTGGTCCCGGAGTCCTGTTGTTGTCCGAAAGAGGATAAAATAAACTTCGGAGTATTAATGGCCGCATTTAGTGACGCCTGCGAAATTCCGATCCTCGGAATCAAGAGCGCATTGATTATGACTAAGAACGCCAAGTTTCTCTTATTCTTGTCCATCGCAGGGCTGGCTTTCGCGCCTTTTCTAAGTCATCCGGTATGGGCCAGCGCGGCAGCGCCGCAGAAGTGGGGGATTGGTTGTTACGATAATAATTGCGTATGGATTACGGACCCCAGCCTGATCTCCCAAGAGAGCTTCACCGTCTCCACGCTTGCGGCTGACGGGGCCGTCTTGGGTAGCTATGCAGCGACCAGCGCGGGGAACACCATTACGTTTCGTCCGAGCTCGGTTGCAGAACTGAAACTGTTGAGCAGTAACACAGGGCTTCTGACATCCGTATCATCGCGAGGGAACTCGACGCCTATACTCGAGTTCGCCGCGATTAAGGCCGTGACCGGAACCTCTAATGCCATTCAAAGCGGCCATCTCGAATTATCGATTCATCTCAACGGCAACCCTTCCTTTCAAAGCTCTTCTTACACGGTTAATTTTCTGGACGCTCCGAGCCAGAGAAATATAGGCGTCGCGGCAAACGTGAGTGCTAACAATCCCAGCCTGCTTTCGGTGGATTTAAGCGGTTTGCCCGCCGTCGCGAATGCCTACAATTCTGAAGGCGTGTTCTTGCAAATCGCGAACTCCGAAGGGTTGCAGCTGAACGGTGAATATTATGCGCAAGCCTCCGATTTCGGCATGTTAGATAATTTTTATCGCGCCACGCAACTTCAAGATACGTGGACGCTATTCGGGCAAAACCTGCTAAACGTTCAGAGCGGACTCTGGTATTTGTTTGCCCCTGCGGTCGATGTCCCCTATCTGCCTAAGTTCGGTGCTAATAGCACGGAAATACCTTTCGCAGATAGTTTCGTGATCACTCATTTTCTCGGAGGCAATACGGTAGGCGGCGTATCTAAGATTTGTACTAGTTCTTCAGCTTATCAATCGTATTGCGATCCGGTTGAGCCTTGGAGCCTGGATTATCTGGTCTCCAAGAATAAGAAGCTTACGTATCAAAGTGCCTTGGTTTACGACAGACTGAATCCGTATTTGAATGCGGGGTATCAGCCGCGCGATATCACGATCGGCTTAGACAACGTGCCGTGGGCGATCGCGTCGAAAGTACCGCCGCAAAACCGATCAACGTGTGTGCAGGAACCTAATCTTTTGGGGACGCTGGGAGTCTGGGGCCAGTGCAATCCGCCGGCGGAATTTCCTACCTGGCGCGACGGCATCCCAATTCAATTACGCGGTGGGCGACGAGTTTGACGTTACCTCGACGTACAACGGCCGGCCAGACGATTTTTATAACCTCTACCAATTCGCATTTCAGGCCGTGCGCGCGGCTTTTCCGATCGCCTCGGTTGTCCCAGGCGATTTTTCGGGAGAAGGGAGTTGCCGGTTCCCGTACTTCACGGGACCTATCATCCCCGGGTGTACCTATGACACCCAAGCCTTTCTCCACCATGAAATTGCACTAGGGATGGTCCCGACGTATATTCCAAGAAGCGCGAACAATTTCTGGGATATTAACCAGGGGCCGACGCCGAGCGCCACTGCAACCGACGTCATAAACTCATATGCCTACGTGGAGACGGCCAATGTAACGGTCCTCCCGGAAATTCATCAGTTTGGGTTTCTGGATATGCCGTTTGGGCCGGTGGGAGACGATACGTCGTCACTGAGCGCAAATTGGGATTTTCAGGCGCTCCTGGCGCTGAAGCAAGGGCTTCCAAACATTGGGCGCGTGTTTAATTGGGGCGGCGTGGAGTCCGCTGCGGGGCTGAATTTTCTGAACGGCAACGGCTGGATAAGAATGCTATTCGACAACCTCCAAGGATCGGAACTTTACATGTTGCCGGTCACACCCAAAGGAGCTTTGCCCGCTAACAACGAAGTGATGGCTGTGGGCATCGTCGATGGAGACAATTTTTTGATTTTTGTTTCGAATTTTGACCTTCCTGTTCGCAACAAGGACCTAACACAGATGCAGTTCGACCCGCCGATTCAGCTTCAGATAACGCTGCCCGCCGCATGGGTCACGGGACACCCGAGCTGGAACTATTTAAGATACTCGGAGTCTCCCGTGGACAATGTCTTTGCGCAAATCAAAACGGACTTCGGGGCGAATGTTCTGACTTCGCAATTTGCGCAATGTTCGGTTTGCTTCGCATCGCCGATGACCATGGCGACGATTGCGGAAGCGGCAACGGCCCGAGAGATACTCGCGGCCAATTTCACGAACGGCAGAAACTATGTGGGCATCATGCAGAATGGGCTTAAATGGCGAGGCGTGCACAGTGCCGGTAACTCAGGGCAGTTAAATATCGATAGTAATGGCCTCACTCACAACTTCAGCCAGAGTGGCAATGTGATAACGGTTATCGTCGGTGCCAATGAAATGCTGGTCCTGCGGCCGCAATAAACTAGATATCTTGCGCCATAATATCTGGCGACCGCAGCGCGGATTTAACGTTGCGTTAGCCTTACTTCATCGACTGGTCAAATTCCTTCATCCAATCTTTTTTCTTCAGGACTTCACGGGCTTTTGCGCCGTCGGGCGGGCCGACGATGCCGTCCTTCTCCATCAAATCGATCAGACGAGCGGCGCGTCCGTAGCCAACGCGGAGGCGGCGCTGCAATGTGGAAGTTGAGGCGCGGCCCATTTCGCAGACTACCCGCACAGCTTCCTGGTAGAGATCGTCGTCAACTTCTTCGCCGCCATCAGCTCCGGGGCCTCCTCCTGAGAATGAATCATCCTTAGGCGGCTTGAGCAATTCTTCGTTGTAGATGGCTCTCGCTTGTTCGCGCCAGAAATCACATACCGCGCCGACTTCGGATTCGTGCACATAGGGTCCGTGAATGCGGTGAAGTCTTGACGAGCCGGCTGGGAGATAAAGCATGTCGCCCTTGCCGAGAAGCGACTCAGAACCGTTGGTATCGAGAATCGTGCGGGAATCCACTTTGCTGGCGACGCGGAAAGAAATACGCGCCGGGAAATTTGCTTTGATGAGACCTGTGATTACGTCAACCGATGGGCGCTGGGTGGCCAAGATCAAGTGAATGCCGACAGCACGGGCCATTTGCGCCAGGCGCGTGATCGATTCTTCCACACCGTTGGTATCGACCATCATGAGGTCGGCCAATTCGTCGATCACGATGACCAGGTAGGGGAGTGGCTTGTGTTCTTCCTCTTCCACGTTGTCGAAAAGCGAGAGCGATTGACCCTTTTCGAAGGTTCGGTTGTACTGTTCGATGTTACGTACGCCGCGTTGCGCCAGAAGTTTCAGGCGGCGCTCCATCTCGCGCGTGGCGTTGCGCATCACGTTTGCCGCAACTTTTGGATCGGTGACCACGGGCGTGAACAAGTGCGGGATGTCGGCATATAAACCGAGTTCGAGCTGCTTCGGATCGATCAGTACGAGTTTTAATTCATCAGGCGTGGCTTTGAACAACATGCCCATCAGCAGGGAATTGATGAACACACTCTTGCCAGTTCCGGTCGAACCCGCGATGAGCAAATGGGGCATTTGCGTTAAATCGCCGGCGCGGATGCGGCCAATCAAATCTTTTCCGAAGGGCAGCGTAAGTTTGGAAGGCGAGTGACTGAACTCCGGGGATTCCACAACGTCGCGCAAGGCGATCGTTTCGCGATGGACATTGGGTACTTCGATGCCGACGGTAGATTTTCCGGGGATGCGCTCGATCAAGATTGATTCGGCTTTCAGCGCCAGGCAGAGGTCGTCACCCAGGCCGGTGATGCGGCTGTATTTGATGCCGGCTTCCGGCTTCAATTCGAATGTGGTGACCACTGGGCCGGGATTGATTTGCGTAATGTGGCCGGCCACGTCGAATTCGGCGCATTTTTGCTCGATAGCGCGGGCGCATTCTTTCAACTGGCTTTCGTCCATCTTCTGACCGCGTTCGGCCATTTGCAATAGCGAGCTGGAAGGAAGTTTGTAGATTGTCTTCCCGCGAGAAATTTTTGGATCGCCGCCACTTTTCTTTGGGGCAGCGGCTTTTTCGAGCTCGTGGAACTTGATTACTGCGGGTGCGCGACGAGACTCTGTGGCTTCGTCGTCTTCATCTTCGTCATGGTCGTAAACATCTTCGAGCACCGGCAGTTCTTTTGCCGACAGGCGCTGCTGGGCAATCGCGGGACGGCCCGCAATCTTGATTTCTTCAACACGCTTTCTCAGTTGTGAGGATTCTCGTTCTTCACGCCATTCTGCCAGCCTGGCCATCCATTTGCCGACGACGCCATTGGCTGTCATAGGCTTCTTCATCCAATGAGCGGCCGCCCGCAGAGAAAAACTCGTAGTAAGGAAGAGGGAAGTGAGGATCAGAACGATGGAAACTAAATGCGCTCCAATTGGGTTCAGCGCAGCTTGCAGACCTTGCGCGAGAGCGCTACCTAACAGCCCGCCCGGGGGCAGAACGCCGCGAACGTCCGGCATGTGTATCATGGTCAACTCGGCGGAAAGGGAGAGCAGGAGCATGGTCGCGCCTACGAGTTTTGCGACGGGCGCTTCAAATATCTGGCTGCGGAACCAGCGCATAGCCACGATAAACATGCCGATTGGAAATAGAAAAGCGCTGAAGCCGCAGAATTGGAAAAAGAGATCGGACATATGCGCGCCTACGGGGCCGATCCAATTTCTTGCGGGACCTGAGCCGGGTGGCGGGGCGGAGACATTGAAAGAAACGTCGTGCGGAGAATAAGAGAGCAGACTCAGCGCGATAAGAATGGCGAGGCTGAGGCCGACAAATCCAATCAGCTCATTAAAGCGTTTATTTTCGGTTGGCGACAGGATGCGCACAAGCTCCCCTTTGAAATTTCACATTGAACATCTGCGCCGTTAGCGATCCTAACGCTGCATGCTGGATCGCGCTTACGGAGCGGATTAGCTCGAACCCTTTCAGGCCAAGCGCAAACAATGGGGAAGGCTCACGCGTAACAACCGGGCGGCGCGGGCGCTATCGCGCGAAGCCCAATGGAAGGAACGCGAGCAACAAAACGACTATACCAAACAAGATCCGGTAGTAAATAAAGATCTTCAAAGTTCGTGTTTGCAAATACTGCAAAAAGAAGGCGATGACGAGATAGCCGACCATCGCCGAAACCGCCACGCTGATAGCCAATGTGGACATGGGTAAATCGAGCGCGCCGGCGTGATGAGCTTTGATGAGTTTGGGGACTTCTACCGCGGCAGCGCCCGCGATTAGGGGTGTCGCGAGCAAGAAGGAGAAACGGGCGGCGGCTTCGCGGGTCATGCCGCGAAATAACCCCGCGGAAATCGTGATGCCAGAGCGTGAAACGCCCGGAAAGAGCGCGAGTGCCTGCCCCGTCCCGATTACCAGAGAATCTCCGAGCGAAGTTTGCTCGATGTGGCGGTCCATGCGGCCGGCGTACTCCGCGTACCACATCAAAAGCGCGATTGCGATCATGGCGATTGCGATGGGAACAGGGTCGCGCAGATATTCTTCAATGCGATGCTCGAAGAAAAAGCCTACCAAGGCGCCGGGAATCGTGCCGGCCACCAAATACCAGAAGAGACGGCGATTTTGCATTACTTGGTGTTCAGGAGCGTGTTGAGGATAGTGAAAGCCGAGTCCGCAGAGGATTAGCTGCACCCATTCACGCAAGAAATACAGAACGACCGCGATTAAAGTTCCCAGGTGCAGAGCTACGTCGAATGCCAAGCCGGGATCGGGAATGTGGCCGTGTGACAGCCAGGGAATCAGAATCAGATGCGCGCTGCTGCTGACCGGCAAAAACTCAGTCAAGCCCTGCACGATTGCCAGGATGATGGCCTGCCACAGTAACATTCTCTACCTGCCTTCTTTGGATGCCCGCGCAAGTGCGACAAGAATTTTCGTCATGGCAAATGCGTCGCGACCGCCGGGGTAATATCCTTTTTCAACGCCGAGGGTACGATAGCCGTGCTTGGTCCAGAAGGCAATTGCGGATTCATTATCGGTTGCTGTTTCAAGACCTACTTCGCGCACGCCATTCGCGGCGAGTCTCCTTTCTACTTCGCGCAACAATGCGGAGCCGATCCCGGATTTTCGATATTTTTCGAGGACATCGATGGTGACGATGTAGCCGCGGGTGCGTTGACGCGCACTAATGCAGAAGCCAGCAATTTCGAGTGACGTTCCCGCGAGAATGCATTCAGCGCCGGGGAATTGAAGATAGGCACGCATGTCGCGTTTTGAATAAGCGATGCCGGGTTCGTAGCAGGCTTGATCGATTTCGTACAATGCGTGGAAATCGTCAGGTTTATAGTCGCGCAGCGTGAATTTCACAGCGGAATTGTTCACAACCTAGCTCTCACGACGAATTACACTTCCAGAATAACCGGCAAGATTAACGGGCGCTTCGATGTTTGCTTGTTGAGGAAGCGCTTCAAATCGGCGCGAATTTTTTCCTTGATCACGCTCCAGTCCGTCTTTTCTTCCTGGCTGGATTGCTCCACGGTCCGCAGAATCACATCCCGCGCTTGCGAAAGGATTTCGGCGCCGTCTTCAGAAGGCAGGAAGCCGCGTGTAACGATTTCGGGCGCGATCTCCATTTTGCCGGTGTGCTTGTTGATGGCGATGATGGGGACTACAACACCGTCTTCGGAAAGGTGGCGGCGGTCCCGAATCACTACATCTTCGATTTCTTCCAGCGACCCGGAATCCACGCACACGCGGCCGGCGGTGACCGGTTCGCGCTTGCGCGCGTTGCCAGCAGCGGTGAACTCGATGGGCTGACCGCTTTCGATCAGGAAAATTTCAGCGCCGACCGCCCCCAGTTGTTCCGCCAATGCCGCGTGACGGAAAAGCTGCCGGTATTCGCCGTGCACGGGGATGAAATATTTCGGCTTCACAAGTTGCAGCAGGATTTTCATTTCTTCCTGGCTGGCGTGGCCGGACACATGAATCGGCGCCGACCTGCCGCTTTCGTAATAGACCAGCACGCGGCGGCGGAAGAGATGATCGATCATGCGAAAAATATTCTTCTCGTTACCGGGAATGATTCGCGCGGACAAAATCACGGTATCGTTCTCCGTGATGTTCATCAGGCGGTGATTGTCCACGGCGATGCGCGACAGCGCGGAAAGAGGCTCGGCTTGCGTTCCACTGGCTAAAACTACAAGCCTGTGGGGATCGTAGGTCTTGATATCCTGCGGGCGAACGACGCTGCCGTCTGGAATGCGTAACTTTCCGAGATTGTGCGCGATTTCAACGTTGTCCACCATGCTGCGGCCGACGAATCCCACTTTTCGGCCGACCATTCTGGCGATGTCAATCACTTGCTGAATGCGATGCACGGAGCTGGAGAAGCAGGAGACCACCACTTTTTTCGGCGCGGCGCGGAATAATTCTTCCAGGCGCACGATCACGGCGCGCTCGGAGGGCGTGAATCCGGGGCGCTCTACGTTAGTGCTGTCACTGAAAAGTGCCAACACGCCTTCTTGTCCGTAACGCGCAAAGGCGTGCAGGTCGAACGGTTTGCCGTCCACCGGCGTGGGATCGATTTTGAAATCGCCCGTGTGTATGATCACGCCGACGGGCGTGCGCACGGCGAGCGCAACGCAGTCAACGGTGCTGTGCGTAACGTGCAAATATTCGATCGAGAATGGCCCGATGGTGGTGGTATCGCCGGCCGCGATTTCGGTTAACTTTGCCGATTCTAGCAGGCCGTGCTCTTCGAGTTTTTTCTTTACTATCGCTAGAGTGAATTGCGTGCCGTAAATCGGAACGTTTAGCTCTGGCAGAATGTAAGGAATCGAACCAATATGGTCTTCGTGCGCGTGTGTGAGCACGATGGCCTTCACCATGCGCTTGTTTTGCTTCAGGTAGGTGATGTCGGGGATGACGATGTCAACGCCGAGCAATTCCTGCTCGGGAAACATCAAGCCCGCGTCGATGACAATTATTTCGTCGCCGAAGCGCAGGGCAAGCATATTCATGCCGAACTCGCCCAAACCGCCCAGCGGAATGGCCCACAGTGATGTTTGGCTCAAATCTTTCCGGCTTTCTCGCTCAGTGTACGCGGGAGGGAATCTCTTTTTTCTTTAGGCAACATACAATCGTATCACACGAGAGGCTTGAAGCGGCGAGGGCCTACGCCTATCGACGAAGCGGATCGCGGCTGAATGCGGCGAGGCGCTAGTCAGTCTTCGCGGCCACCGGCGAATAATCTTGCGATAGCGACGAGAACAATTGCGCCCACGGTAGCGGCTGCGAGGCTGCCCCAGAATCCAAACGCGGCGATTCCCAGGCGCTGAAAAATCCATCCGCCAATCACGGCTCCGATGAGGCCGAGGATCACGTCAACAACGCATCCAAATCCGCGTCCGCGAGCGACGGTGCCGGCCAGCCATCCAGCGATCAATCCGATTAAGAGCCACCATAGGATGGAATGCGTCTCAACGTACACGACTACATCGCGCTGGGTTACTGCGTGCTGAGTCACGGAAATCCACGATGCCATATTCGTCATGATCGAATCTCCTTTCATTAAGACTGGCAAAAAATATAGCCCAGGGATTTGTAGACGAGCTTCGCGGCCAGAAAGTCAGCCGCGTGATAGCCGGGCCGGGGCGCCAGTTCCGTCACGTCCATTGCGACAATTTTCTTATGATCCGCTACTGCGCGAACCAGCGATGTGACTTCGTGCCAGTCCAATCCGCCGGGCTCCGGCGCAACTGTGGACGGAACCACCGAGGAATCGAAGCCATCCAGATTAATGGTCAGATACACGTGAGAGCCCAGGTCTTCCAAAACTTTCGCGATCCAGGTTTTCACGGGAGCGCGCACGATGTCCTTAGCCCAAAAGATTTTTGTGCGCAAGTGTGGAATCGCTTTTGCTTCCAAGTCCGAAAGGGCGCGTATGCCCACTTGAACAGCAGGACAAGTTTCCACCACGCGTCGCATAGCGCAGGCGTGGCTGGCAGGATTGCCCTGGTATTCGTCGCGCAGCTCGGCGTGCGCGCCAATGTGCAACACGCAAAGATCTTTGTATTTCCTGGCGGTGGCGGATACGAGCGGCGGCGTCAATCCATGTTCGCCGCCCAGCGCGACAGGGAATTTGCCGTCATCTAGCAGCGCAAGTTGCGCGGTGAAAAGTTCGGTCATCACTTCGTTCAAAGTTCCGTCTTGCGTGTCGATGGGAGGCTGAGTGGCGATGCCGATTTCTTTGTACGGCTCAAGCTGCAACTCTTCGTCGTAAAGTTCCATGTGGCGGCTTGCCGCGATAATTGCCGCCGGACCATTACGCGTTCCGCGTTCGTACGTGGTCGTGCGTTCGAGTGGCACGGGGAAAATTACAGCGCGAGAAGTTTCGTAAGTGGAATGTTCTTCCGGCAGGCCACCGAAATTGTCCGGCGGCATCGGAGTGTATCGTGACATAATGCGGGCGCCCCTTGAACGAAATGTAAATTTTTCTTTTGCACTGGCCCTATTTGTAATATCAAATAAGACCGCAACGAACAATTTTGTGTCCCGACTTTTCTCGGGAAACATACATTACCTGCGAGGGCGATGAATGGCAAAGAAAAAGGGCGTCACGGGGCGCACATTACATGACCCGATCGAAGACCGCCTCACTCCTATTTTTCCGCTGGACCTCTCTCGCATTTGCACCATTGACGACATGGTTCGCGCTATGGGGCAAACCGCCTACACCGCGCGGCAAATCGGCGACGCCGCCGACGTGCTGGAAGCCATGGCGCGGGATAAGGATTGTTTTATCGTGCTGACGCTTTCGGGCGCGCTGACCGTTGGAAAAATGGGTCTGGTTTTTTGCGATCTGGTTGAGTCCGGCATTGTGAAAGCGATCGTGTCCACCGGCGCGCTGATGGCTCACGGACTGGTGGAGGCAACCGGACGCTCGCATTTTCGTTATGACGCGAAAATGGACGACAACGAGCTTTTCCTCGCCGGTTACAACCGCGTTTACGATTCGCTGGAGCCGGAAGTGAATCTGGACGCCGTGGAAGTGGTTGTCGACTACGTTCTGCAGCGCTGGGATGCCGAAGAAACGGTGTGCAGTTGGAAACTGAACCGGCGCATGGGCCAATATTTGCAGGAGCACGTGAAAGGGCGCGGCATTTTGAAATCGTGCGTGGAGCACGACGTTCCGGTTTTCGTTCCGGCTTTCACGGATTCGGAGCTTGGCATTGATTTTGCGTTGTACCAGCGACAGCGCAAGAAAGAAGGGAAGCCGCCGCTGCGTTTCGATCCTTATCTCGATTTCGAACATTATGCCTCGACCATGCTGGCAACCCAGCGCATGGGAATTTTCACCGTCGGCGGCGGAGTTCCGCGTAACTGGGCGCAGCAGTTTGGAGTTTATGCTGAGCTGCTTGCGCGGCGGGGCTACGAAAAGATTCCGCTGAAGCGTTACAACTATGGATTGCGCATCTGTCCTGAACCGGTGAATTGGGGCGGGTTGTCCGGCAGCACCTATACGGAGGCTGTTTCGTGGGGAAAATTTGTTCCGCTGGAAGAAGGCGGCAGATTTGCTGAAGTGTTGGATGACGCCACCGTGGCGCTTCCGCTGATTGTGGGCGCGGTGCTCGAACGCATCGGCTATCTCAAGCCGGATCGAAAATCGAGCAGCGTCGAATCAAAGCCTTCTGTGTCTAAGCGAAAGCCGGCAGGAAAAAAGTAAGCGTTTATCGCGCTTGCCCGATAGCATGTGTCCTAAGCCCGCGCCCCACAGGAGAATCGCATGAATCGAAAGTATTTTGTCGCAAACGCCGCGCTTGGGACTGCCGCTATCGTTGCGTCAGCGATTGCGCGCGCGCCTGTTTACCTTTCGGCAGGGCTCTTGCCGACGTTGGCTACGGCTGCTGTGCTCATAACCTGGCCGAGGTCCGCTCAGTCACACACATACAATTTCGCATCGCCAAGCCAAGCGTATGTGTGGGTATGCAAACAGCGGTTAGTCGTCTTCGCCGATCAGTATGGCGGCGGCTAAGACTGTGGTCCACAGGCCGCGTTTATCGCCCACGGCGGATTGCGTGATGTTCATGGTGCGGACAATTTTGTTGGAGATGCGATAGACTTCTTTTTTCTCGTCCCAGGAAAGATCCGGGTCGAATTCCACGTTTAGAGTTGTGGCCAGCATTTCCGCGGCGAGCTCTTCGGTATATTCCCCGGCGATTTCTTCGCTCTCACCGAACGAATGATGCTCCGATAAATATCCGAACATGGATTTGTCTGCCGGCAAAGCGAGGCCGACGCCCGCAGCGATTAATCGATGCGGTTCGCGCGTTTGGTTTTCGCTGATCACGGTGAAAGCGACCTGGCCGGGTTTTATATGCTTCAACCCTTCACTGCGGGAGATCAGTTTGCAGTAGGGAGGAAAAATCGAAGAGACGCGGACGATGTTGCACGCGGCAATTCCTGCGTTACGTAACGCGAGTTCGAAGCTCGAAAGCCGCTCGCGATGTTTTCCAACCCCTTTTGTGAGGAAAATTTTCTTCGCTACGAACGCCATGTGCCGGGTTGCGGTTCCTCCACTCGATTGAGTCGGAAAAATCTAACACGTTCGGAAATTAACAAGCGCACGCAGCTAAGTCAATCACTAATTGAGCTTTCGCGGAATGGTAAACCTAAAGCAGGCCGAAATATTTCACTGGGGTTACAACTTATCTGGTCGCCTCGCGTTTATTCTCTTCGTCGGCGGCTTTTTCAATTGCCGCGAGCGCCTCGGGAGGCTCGATTTTCCAGTTGTTGTCTGCGACAGGTGGAACGGTTTTTGTGCGTTTTAGATAATTGACGAGCAATTCTGAGATTTCTCCCTTCGACTGATACGCAATCGGCAATCCTTGATAGACCGAGTAACCTCCGCCTCCGGAATAGCGATAATTGTTGATGGCGACGCGCAGTTTGTGGCCCGCCGAGAGTGGTGCGCCGTGAAACGTGAGATCGCGAATTCGCTGGCCGACAGCTTGAGTAAGGTCAATCACGTAGGAAACGCCTTCCGCCGAATCCGCGTTGTATCCCGGCAGGCGCAGATTTTGTCCCTGCGGCACGGGCCAGGCGGGGAAAAAGCTCGCCGCGTGCTCGAGCGCATCCTTTAGTTGCGCGCCCGTCATTTCCACCGTGTAAAGTTTGTTCTCGTAAATATAAAGCGCCGAGGCTTCGCGGACGGTTACCGGTCCCGCCGGGAATTGCACGCCGGGATAAAAAATCGTGGCCATGGAAACATCTGCATGTCCGGCTTCCCGCTGAACTTTGTGGATCAGATCGAGTAAGGGCTCATCTTGATAACGACCGTATCCGCCGCTTAAAGTCTTCTCTGAAGTTGCAATCGGCGTGTCCAAATATTTCTGCACTTCGGCTTGATATGGCTCCATCAGCTTCGAGATTTCCGGATCATAGGGGACTTGAGGAGTCACCGGGATGGTTTGCGAATGCTTGGACTCCACGTGCCACATGCCGCCGGCGTTTCGCGACATTTTCACTTCCGCGCGCGAGAGGGAAATGCCCCAATTCTTCGGCTGGGACATCAGAACACCATTTACCACTTTTTCGGGTAGCTCTCGATGCGTGTGGCCGAAAAAAATCACATCGATGCCAGGTTCCTGCTCGGCGAGCTCCCAGGCGGCGTTTTCGGCATCCGTAGGGGCGTACGCGGGCGCAGTTCCCGTTTCGGGATTGCGGTCGAGCCCCGAATGCATGATGACCACCAGCAAATCCACCTGCTTGCGGACTTCCGGAATTACCGTTTTTGCGGCTTCTACAATCGGCTTGAATTCATAACCTTTGTAATTTGCAGGAATCTCCCATCGCGGGATTCCTGGCGTGATGAAGCCAACGATTCCGATGCGAATTCCTGCAACCTCCTTGATGATGTAGGGACGGATGTAGGGCACTCCAGTTGTGTAAGTTTGCTTCACGTTCGCGGCCAGCCAGGGAAAATTCGATTCGCGCTTGGCTTTCCACATTTCGTCCAGGCCAAAATTGAATTCGTGATTGCCGACGGCCATGGCGTCGTAGTGCATCGCGTTGAACACCGCGATTTCCGGATTTGGTTTGGCGGTATCTTTTCGAGCGAAATAATAGGCGAAGGGCGTGCCTTCGGTGGTGTCACCGCAATCGAGCAGCATAGCGTCGGGCGCGTCGGCTCGCGCCCGCTTCACAAGTGTGGCGATCTTTGCCAGGCCGAGGTCGGCGGGATGATTTTCGTAGTAATCCCATGGAAGGATGTGGCCGTGCGAATCGGTGGTATCGAGCAGGGTGATCGTTTTCGTTTGTGGTGCTTGTGCTGTTTGCGCTGCTTGCACCGCTTGCGGCGCAACAAGCCGCCATCCCCGGTCGCCGTCGCGTGACCTGAGAAGAGCGGATACAGATAATAAAATAACGAACGAGACTGCTAGTGAAACCGCACGGCCAGTTTTCATTTCTGGTCCTCAATTTCACAACGCTTAAAGGCAGGATGCCGAGCTGAATCCCGGCCTTGCCTGCCGGCAGGCAGGCGCTACGAAAGCTAATTCTGGCTGATTGCCTGGAGATAATAAAGAAGTGCGCTGGTTTTTTCAAACGCACTCGTCTGCAATAAAAAAGGGGACTCGATTTAGAGTCCCCTTTGGATTGCTTTGTCTTAACCGAGCTCTATGTTAAAAGCTCACGGATAGTAGCGGTACGGATATGGGTAGTACGCGTACGGTGGCGGATAGGGATAAGGATAATAAGGCCGAACGACTGGTCTGGGCCGCGGCTTTGGAGCGTAATCCGCCGAAGTGACTGGCCTGAAGGCCCTCTGTCCATACGCTGTAGATACCGTGATAGGTGTTTCGAGTCTA
Organism: Acidobacteriota bacterium; assembly: GCA_013287135.1. Classification (GTDB taxonomy): domain Bacteria; phylum Acidobacteriota; class Terriglobia; order Acidiferrales; family UBA7541; genus Palsa-295. The sequence goes on from JABDEK010000058.1 coordinate 22,425, forward strand.
AAGGTCAGCAAAGATTCCGGAGGAATGATTGTTGGACGGCCCCGCGTGAGTAGCACACCTGCCACGCTGGCAACAAATCCCGCTCCCGCTCCGATCGCGGCTCCCGGCCCTCCCGCGGCTGCGGCGCCGATTCCTGCACCGATACCGGTAGTGCCTGCAATAGCCAAGGCATCACGACCGTTCGAAGTGCCGCCCGTTGCATTGATCAGCGTCGTCTTTACATTGATGAGTTGTCCATCGACCAGCGTCAACTGAGCCAATTGCAACCCCAGCCTGGAAACTCCTTTTACACGGCCAGCCTTCTCCGCGTTCTCGACCGTTCCAATCACGGTTTGACCGCGCCTGGCCACTACCAAGCCGTTCACGACAAGCGGCTGGGCCAAAGTCATGATGATTTGATCGCCCGGCTTGTTCCGGTCACTTGATAGCCAGCCGGTGTTGCGGACCTGCAGGACTGCGCCGGACGGCAAAGTGAGCGTGTCGGGTACCACGTAATTATTCTCAGGCGCTGGAGGCGGTGGAACATCGCGACGCCGATCGGCCGAAGGCATGGGCCCGCGATCATCCGGAGGAGGCGGAGCCTCGTCTGGGGGCGGAGCGCCCTGATCCTGCTGCTGATTCATTTGGTCCTGTTGTTGATCCGGCGGTTGCTGACCTTGTTGCTGTTGGTCTTGTGGTTGCTGCGCCGGTGGCTTCTGTTGATCTTGCTGTTGTTGCGGCGGATTCTGTTGGTCCTGCTGAGCCGAAGCCGGCGCCGCGCTCAAACAAAATCCGAGCGCCAGCGCGCCGATGGCCAGCTTGGTTGTTAAGTTGCGGCCCATGCGGTCGGCAAAGTCGATAGCCATTGTTGGTCTCCTGTTGCTCCCAGATAATTCACCAGAAACGCTTTAAAAGTTCCTTAATCACGCGTTCGCCTGTTACTAAAGATGGCGAAGTGCGGCCATGAGTTGCACTCCAAGGCATATAACACGGTTGTTTCTAGAAAGTTTCGTCCTGCGAATGGCATTGACGTCAGGATTACGAGCCCTGAAGCTCCGTTTCCTTGGCGCAAAGAGGAATGCAAGGGGCAAGCGTATCGGAGACGTTTTTGAGCTCGCGAAGTTGTTGGGGCACGAAATCGGGCCCGGCCGCGGACGGAGAAGCGCCTTTGCGCGAGATTTGAATTACGCCGACTACTTTCTTATCAAGCAGAATTGGCGCGCTCATAATTTTTTGAATTGGCACTCCGCGTTTGTCCTCAGAAATCGGGACGGCCTCAAAAACGGAGGAGTGCGGCACGCCGGAGAAATGATTGGTCATTTCGGGGCGCCGTTCGCGGACAGTGCGCACGGCCAGCGAATTCGAACTGGTCAAAGGAATCTGGCCCATACCCTGCAGGTTTTCCGGCATGACAAATCGCAGAAATCGTTCGTCCGGCATCGCCACCAGGATGGCTACTTCGTGGGGTTGCACCACGAAATGCTTGGCGATCATCTCCACGGCGCGATGCATTCCGACAAAATTGCCGGCCGCGCTGCTGCGGACGATTTCATTCGCCCATTTTTTCAGTTCGTTGATGAATTCGTTAGCCATTCTTACGCGCCTTTGGCGAGTCTAGCACGAGGGTTTCGCGCGCAATGGTCGCGTATAGGCCGTGTGTTGCATTCATAACGACACCAGCCAGTGATTCATGACCCCTTCGAGTAAACCAATGGGAGTGTGAATATCGATTTTAGCGCCGGCGTTCTTGCAAACTTCTCCACGGCTGCTTATACTTTAGTTGTTTGCAAAACTATTTCGGAGTGTGCATGTCGGCCGCAACGGCTGAATCTAAAACAAGTTATATTCTGGACAAACTGCAGTCCCTCAGCGGCGTAATTCCCATTGGAGCTTATCTGCTAGATCATCTTTGGTCGAACAGCTACGCTCTGGTCAGCATTGAGAAATACAATCAAGTTTCTGGCGATCTGCAAACCGTGCCGTGGCGCATTGCCCTAGAAGCTGCGGTACTTTGGATTCCGATACTCTTTCACAGCCTTTACGGCTTTTATATTTGGTCGAAGGGGAAATCCAACGCGCTGAGCCATCCCTGGATGTCGAACTGGATGTACCTGCTGCAACGCTGGACGGGATTGATTGCCTTTGTTTTTATCGGCTGGCACCTCTACACCGAACGATTTGGCGGACATGGCGTTACGCGTTACGCCGGAGTAGCTGAGGATATGGCGAATCCGTTGTACGTGGCGGCTTATATCATCGGAGTCGTCGCGTGTTCCTTCCATCTCGGCAACGGGTTGTGGAATTTTGCCTGCAAGTGGGGAATTGCGATCACTCCTAAAGCGCAACGCGCCGCCGGATGGTTTGGCGCGCTGGTGGGCGTGTCGTGTACGCTCGCGGGCATCGTTATCGTTCTCGGATTTCACTACGCTTGGTTTCCTCTCGGTGGCTACGTTCAATGACGGTGCCTAAAATCATAGTAGTGGGCGGCGGTTTGGCCGGCCTGATGGCGACAATCCGCGTGGCGGAGTCTGGCGTACCGGTGGATTTGTTTTCGATCGTTCCGGTGAAGCGGTCGCATTCGGTGTGCGCGCAGGGTGGCATCAACGCTGCGAAAAACCTGAAGGGCGAAGGCGATTCTACCTGGAAGCATTTTGACGACACTATTTATGGCGGCGATTTTCTCGCCAATCAACCACTAGTCAAGGGCATGTGCGACGCGGCGCCGGCGATCATCGATTTGCTGGATCGTATGGGAGTGATGTTCAATCGCACGCCGGAAGGTTTGCTGGATTTCCGGCGGTTTGGCGGAACACTTTTCCATCGAACGGCTTTTGCTGGAGCTACTACCGGCCAACAACTGCTGTACGCGCTTGACGAGCAGGTCCGGCGCTTCGAATCCGAAGATAAAGTTAGAAAATTCGAGGGCTGGACGTTTCTCTCTGTAGTTCTTGACGACGGTGGCGTTTGCCGCGGCATCTGCGTGATGGATTTAAAGACGATGGAGATTCGCACGTTTCCCTGCGATGCGGCGATTTTCTGCACAGGAGGCATCGGCGCGGTCTTCGGACGCTCGACCAACTCGGTCGTTTGCACCGGCTCCGCGCAATCTGCGCTATTTCAGCAAGGCGTGTACTACGCGAATGGCGAGTTCATACAGGTGCATCCAACTGCGATTCCCGGCGAAGACAAATGCCGGTTGATGAGCGAATCGGCGCGCGGTGAAGGCGGCCGCGTTTGGGTGCCTAAACAGGCGGGCGATACGCGCCGCGGAAAAGATATTCCGGAAAGCGAACGTTTTTACTTTCTGGAAGAATGGTATCCGAAGTACGGCAACCTGGTTCCGCGCGACGTAGCTACCCGGGCTATTCACAAAATTGTCTTTGAGCTGAAGATGGGACTCGTCGGGGAGCCGGCAGTTTATCTCGACGTCACACACATTCCGCGCGAAGTTCTCGACCGCAAGCTCGAAGGCATTCTCGAAATCTACGAGAAATTTGTGGGCGTGGATCCGCACGTGGAGCCCATGAAAGTTTTTCCGGCCATGCACTACACCATGGGCGGGCTTTGGGTTGACAACGAGCATCAAGCAACCAATGTCCCGGGAATTTATGCCGCGGGCGAATGCGATTACCAATATCACGGCGCGAACAGGCTGGGCGCAAACTCCCTGGTTTCGTGTATTTACGGCGGAATGCTGGCAGGGCCTGCGGCAGTGGAATATTCGCGCGGACTTGAAAGCGGATGCGAAAGTGTTCCGGCCGCTATTTTCGAGCGCGAGCGCGTGCGGCAGCAGGACATCAGCGACGCCTTGCTGAATCAACATAAGGGAACGGAAAATCCGATCACGATATGGCGTGAGATGGGTGACATCATGACGGAAAACGTCACGGTGATTCGCTACAACGCCAACCTGGAAAAAACTCTGGTGAAACTCGACGAATTGAGCGAGCGGTTCACACGTATCAACTTGCAGGACCGTACGCAGTGGGCGAATCAGACCCTGAGTTTTGTGCGCGAACTCGGAAACATGCTGATCCTCGCTCGCGTTATCACGCTGGGTGCACTTGCACGCAACGAGACTCGCGGCGCGCACTACAAACCTGAATTTCCTGAGCGCGATGACGCGAATTGGCTGAAAACCACCAAGGCTAGCTACAACGGCGGAGAAATCATTCTCAACTATGAGCCGGTGGACACGTCGCTATTGCCGTTGCGCGAGCGTAAGTACACAGCCAAGTCGTAGGAACGGAAAGGTTTTAAGAGGCACCATGGCAGAAAAAACATTTATCGTTCGGATCAAACGCCAGCAGCGAGCGGATGAATCGGTGCGCTGGGAAGAATACGAGCTGCGCTATCGTCCGCACATGAACGTCATCATCTGCTTGCGCGACATTGCCGAGAGGCCGTTCACTCGCGGCGGTGTGGAATCCACTCCTGTGAGCTATGACGCGAATTGTTTGGAGGAAGTGTGCGGCGCTTGCGCCATGCTGATTAATGGGACTGCCCGGCAAGCCTGTACCGCGCTGGTGGACGATCTTGAGAAACCGATTCGCCTGGAGCCGCTCACAAAATTTCCGCTGATTCGCGACCTAGTGGTTGATCGCTCGAAAATGTTTGAGGATTTGAAGCGGACGCATTGCTGGATTCCCATCGACGGGACGTACAACATAGGAGAAGGCCCGCGGATGGCTCCGGCGGTGCAGGAAAAAGGTTATCCGCTTGCGCGCTGCATCACCTGCGGAAATTGCCTGGAAGTTTGTCCCAAAGTTAATTCGAACGACAGTTTTGTAGGCGCTGCGATCGTCAGCCAGGTTCGGCTGTTCAACATGCACCCCACCGGGGCGATGCATTCGGCAGAGCGGCTTGACGCGTTGATGGGGCCCGGCGGCATCGCCGAATGTGACAACGCGCAAAACTGCGTGAAAGCGTGCCCGAAGGGAATTCCGCTTACGGAGTCGCTAGCCGCGGTCAACGGCCAAGTGCTTGTGCACGCGGTGAAATCGTGGTTGCGCGGCGAATAATTTTGCCGCAACGAAGTAACGTCAAATCTCGATTCCGTTTAAAAGAAACGTATCGTAATATTCTGACTGATCCACGGAGATAAATGTACCGGTTCTTCTTTTTCACAATTTGTTGTGTGCTCGGAGGAATTCTGCCACTTCTCGCCGTATCGTCACAAACGCAGCCCATTTCGCAAAAAGCGAGAGACCTGCATTTCAGCTCGATCGTTATTGACACACACGACGACACCACCCAGCGTTTGCTCGATCCAAAATTCGACCTCGGTGTGCGGCACACGGACGGGAGCGTCGACATTCCGCGAATGCGCGAAGGAGGCTTGGACGCCCTATTTTTCTCGATTTACATTCCAGGGTCGATCACCGGGTCTCGAGCGGTTGAGCGCGCACTTGAACAAATTGAAGCTGTACGCCGCCAGGTCACTCTGCACCCGAACGATCTAGCGCTGGCCACGACAGCGGCTGAAGTTCGCAGCGCGTTTGCGGCGCACAAAATTGCGGCACTCATGGGCGTCGAGGGCGGGCACATGATCAACGACGACCTGAAGAACGTGGATAAATTCGCGTCGCTCGGCGTTCGTTATATGACGCTAACGCACATGTTGAATACGGATTGGGCGGACTCTTCGACCGATAAGCCGGCGCATAATGGCCTGACAGATTTTGGCAAGCAAGTTGTGATGGAAATGAATCGCGTGGGCATGACCGTGGACGTTTCGCATATCGCGGACAAAACGTTTTACGACGTGATCGCCACAAGCCAGGCTCCGGTGATTGCTTCGCACTCCTCTTGCCGCGCGCTGGATGACGCACCACGCAATATGACCGACGATATGATCAAAGCGCTGGCGGCAAAAGGCGGCGTGATTCAGATTAATTACCACGTCGGATTTCTGAGCCAGGAATTTCGCGACGCGGACAGAGCGGCACCCCAACTTGGCAGAGCAATCGAAGCCGAAACGAAGAAGCGCTGTGGCGATCAAGAG
>JABDEK010000058.1:28417-29620 GCA_013287135.1 Acidobacteriota bacterium
TCTTGATCGCCACAGCGCTTCTTCGTTTCGGCTTCGATTGCTCTGCCAAGTATGTAGTGCAGGGAAAGCTGCCGCGCGTTTATTGGACGAAAATAATCGATCACATCGATCATGCTGTTAAACTCGTGGGTGCCGACCACGTAGGGCTTGGCTCCGACTTTGACGGCGCCGACATGCCCTACGGCATGGAAGACGTTACTCACTTGCCGCAAATTACGAATGCATTATTGGAAAAGGGTTATTCTGAAAGCGACATTCAAAAAATTCTGGGTGGAAACACACTCCGGGTGATGCAGGAAGTTGAAAACACTTCGAAAAAAATGGGAGGAAAGCCGTGAAGAATTTTGTAGCTCCATTTAGACCATTTTTCCTCTGTGCCATCATTTTTGTTTTGCCCTGTTCGCTCCGCGCTCAAGATCAGACTGGGCCGGCGATGAGGGCGGCCGCCCCTTCGCAAAAATCGACAGCGAGCGGAGGACATGGCGATGCGGGTTTGTTGCATCCAGCCATGCTAAAAGCCAAAGCTCCGGATGTTTACGAAGCGACATTTACGACGACCAAAGGAGATTTTGTTGTGCAGGTTACGCGTGCCTGGGCGCCGAATGAAGCGGACCGCTTTTACAATCTCGTGAAGCATGGGTACTTCACAGGAGTAGAGTTTTTTCGCGTGGTTCCGGGATTCGTAGTGCAGTTTGGACTGACCGGTAGCCCAGCAATCAACAAAGCCTGGGAAGAAGCCACAATTAAGGACGATCCGGTAACGCAGAGCAACGCTGCGGGAACCATCACCTTCGCGCAAACGGGCAGCCCGAATTCGCGCTCGACGCAAGTTTTCATCAACCTGGGCGACAATGCAGCTCTCGATCACAGTGGGCAAGGCTTCGCTCCATTTGGCAAGGTAATTTCGGGCTTGGACGTGGTTCAGGGCCTATACGGCGGCTACGCGGATCAGCCAACGAATCATCAAGACGAAATTACAAATCAGGGCAACGCGTATCTTCAGAAGAACTTTCCGGAACTCGATAGCATCAAGTCGGCGAAAATCACTTCGCCTGCTCCTGCGCCGGCTGCCAGCGCGACACATAAGTCCGCTGCACCCACGCCGAAACAATAGGAAAACCATGACTACGAATCCGAATTTGTTGCACCCCGAAAATCTGACGGAAAAAGCGCCGAACGTGTTTGACGCAAAATTCTCGACCA
>JABDEK010000059.1 GCA_013287135.1 Acidobacteriota bacterium
GGAGGCAGTGGCCTGAGCCAAAACGAATTCGCACGCTTGATAGATCTCGGAATTACCAAGATCAACGTTTTTACTGAATTGGCCATTCGCTGCGGGGACCGTATGCGATTAAACGTCACTTCCCGGCAGACCCCGATGAGTATCGTTGATATCCTGGCTGGTGCATCGAAAGATATCGAAAAAGTGGCTAGCGATTTCATTACCACCTTCCGCAGCGCCGGCCGAGCTTAGAAATATTGGGCCTCCTCTTGAGAGCCCGTGTCCTGCCTCAACGCAACATTGTCGAACGTAATGAAACGATACTATGCGATATTATAACGCAATGATGTCTCTTTTATTCTTCGTAACTAACAGTATACAAGCATGTTACAACATCACCTATTTAAATAGGCATAACGTATAAGAATAAAATTGAATCGATTAGAAATTTCTTGACAGTGACTTTCTGTCCGTGGTACAGAACCGCCACAATTAATTCGGTGGTTTGAAAGCGGGTGATTTCCTATGCGTTCCGGGTTACGAATAGTGACTGCACGAGACAATGTGGTCGAGTTCGGGCGGGAACTATGTCCCAGCGACCGCATATCTCTGCCTGCACCTCGCTCTCGTTCGGGTCGCTATCGTTCTTCACGGCCGTCAGGAATGTTCCGGATCATGTTTGGAATTCTTAAGACCGAGAAACAGCAAAAAGAGGGGTGGACATGTTGACTTCAAAAGGCGCAGCGAGAAAGTCGATAAAGATCTGGCCTGACTCTTGCCGATTGCTTCTGCTAGTTCTACTCTTTTTCGCTACAAGCTCTGCACTGCTAGCCCAAACAACCAGCGGAACGATCTTAGGAACCATCACAGATACGAGCGGCGCGGTCCTTTCTGGGGCGAACGTCACGGTAACAAACGTCGGTACTAACATTGGAAGAGCTGTTCAAACAGATAGTTCAGGAGACTATCAGACTCCAGACCTAGTGGCTGGTCACTATCAAGTCACGATCGAAGCCAAGGGTTTTAAGACATTCGTGCGGTCAGGTCTTGTTGTGGACGCTAGAGAGACAATCCGTGTAGATGCCGCTTTGGAAGTCGGCTCAGCAAATACAAAAGTGGAAGTAAGGGCCGATGCTCCGGTAATTACGACCGAGACGGCCACAGTAAGCGAGGATGCAGACAGGCGGAACATTCTCGATTTGCCTTTGAATTATCGCGCTGTCGACACTTCTCCTCTCACAACGATCACAACAATTCCTGGAGTTCAGATTGATCCCAATTTCGGCATTTCGATTTCGGGAAGCCACCCAGCGCAGAATGAGGTTTCTATCGACGGGTTCTCAAATGTGGACATCCGGTACAATGTTCCGTTACACGAGAACCTACCTTCTAGCGAGGCGTTAGCAGAAGTTAAAGTCACTGAGCAGCTCGGCAATGCCGAATACGGCCAAGTCGGCGATGTTGCTTTTATCACCCACGGTGGAACTAATCAGTTCCATGGGTCCTTATTTGAATATCTACAAAACAACGCATTCGATGCCACGCCAGAGTTTGCCACCACCAAGCCACCGAAGCATGCGAACGATTTCGGCGGTTCAATTGGAGGGCCGGTCCTGTTACCAGGTTACAATGGCCACGACAAAACATTCTTCTTCTTCGATTGGGAGACGAACCACTTTCACTCTAGTAACGTGTTAACGCAAAGCGTTCCCACGGACAAGATGAGGACCGGTGATTTTTCCGAGCTGTGCAACTCCTTCAGTGGCGGAATTTGCACGGATCCAACCGGGATTCAATTGGTAAACCCTTTTAATGGTGTTCCCTATGCGAACAATCAGCTAACAGGCATCAATACGGTTTCGCAAAATATTCTTAACACGTTCTACCCAAAGCCGAACTTGACACCAGCGGGCGGTGCTCTCTTCCCGAATTATCAGGTCATCGCAGGCGCCCCAACGGATACCAATCTTTTTGACATTCGGATCGATCAAAAGATCACTACTAATCAGACCCTCTGGGGCCGGTTTAGTTGGAAGGATGATTCAGCTATCAACCCACTCGGACTATTGCAGGGCAACGAGAGCATCGGGGCATCCCCCAGAAGCATTGGACTTAACTATACATATGTCATCAAGCCAAACGTGCTGAACGAAGTTCGTTTTGGATACAGTCAGGAGACCGACTCGTTTGTGTTTGACGCATTTCCGAATGCTGCGAATCTAGTAACGAATACGCTGGGATTAGAATTGCCGGGTCCATTCCCACCAGGGTCAGCCATCCCAGGCTTCTTTTTTAACCAATCCGGCGTAACTGGCACTGCAAACAATCGGCAGGAGGATCGCATCCAGCACCGATATCAGTTTGATGACAACCTAAGCTGGATTCATGGTCGGCATTCCATGAAATTCGGTGTCGACTACCGCCATCTGAACCTACAAGACTTCGTTCAGTTCATAGGAGCGGATGATTTTGGAGTGTTTAATTTCAGCGGTCAATTCACTGGCTATGACCTAGCGGATTTCCTGTTGGGATTGCCGTCTCAATCGACGATTGCAGTTACGGGCCCACCGTTCAACGCATACGAAAATGTGTGGGCGTTTTATGCGCAGGATCAATTTCAGCTCACCCCTAAATTGACTATTAATTATGGCTTGCGGTACGAGGTTCATCCGCCCTTCTTCGACCGCACGCTTCAGATGACCAATTTCGACCCAAGAAATGGCGACGTATTTGTTCCCAACGCGAAGTCTCTGGCGCTGGCTGCGCCGGGCTTCCTCCAGGCGATCAATGCTTGCCCCGGCTATCCAGGATTAACCACTCCATGCACCTCAGTTGTCACTGCTGCTCAGGATCACCAGCCTGAACATCTCCGAAACACGGATTATGGCAAAATTCTTCCTCGCATCAACCTTGCCTACCGATTGACCAATAAGACCGTTATACGAGCCGGTTTCGGTATGTACGACGAAACCTTGACGGGATTGACATTTTACTCCTTGGTGGGAATTCATACGGCGAACGTCCAAGGCTTTTCGAACAGCATTACGGGCGGCGTTCCTCTCATTCAATTCCCAAATACAGTCGCCGGCGGTATTGGATCAGTTCCACCTCCAGGAACTGAAGATTTTCGCACTGCAACGCAAACCAATCTCCGCGACCCATACGGAATGCAGTGGAGCGCTACAGTTGAACGCGAACTCGGCGCGGATACAGGCTTGCGAATCACTTACACCGGCTTACGATCAGTGGGCTTGCTCGTGAATCCGGATCTCAACACCGTACCGGTAAACACAACCGGTTACAATCCTGCAAATAAACCATTCCCGAACTTCCGCATTATCTATCAGACGGCAAACGGCGGCGAAGCTTTCTACAACGCAGTAGAGACGGTTCTAACGCATCGCTTTAGTAAAGGCCTTACGCTGCAATCGGCTTACGTGTTCGCGAAGAACCTGTCAGACGCCGAGGGTTCCGGAGCGAATTTGAACGGCGGATTCGCACAAGAGAATGGGCCATTTATTGCAGACCGATTTAACGTACGTTATGACTATGGTGATGTCAGTTACACGCGACGCAATAGATGGCAATCGACCTACGTTTATCAGATCCCATTCGGCAAGGGACAGCTTTTTGGTGGCGACATGCCAACTGTCCTCAATGCCATCATTGGTAATTGGCAGACAAGTGGAATCCTGCTTTTGCAGTCAGGACCCTACCTCACGCCGTTCTATTTTGCTACCCCATCTACAGATCCTTCGGGTACTGGATTGTTTTTCAAAGACCCCGGCGCTCGTCCGGATCGTGTCTGCAATGGGAACATTTCAAATCCAACTGCCAGTCAGTATTTCGATCCAGCGTGCTTCGTTATCCCGTCTACTGGCTTAGGGCGCTTCGGCAATGCCGGAGTAGGAATCCTGAAAGGACCTGGCACTGTTGTTTGGAGTACAGGAATAGCCAAAGTTTTCCCGATCCAGGAGAGATTCAAGCTTCGGTTTGAAGCCACAGCGACCAACGTCCTTAATCACGCAAATCTTGGGATTCCGAATATGAATGTCCAGAACTCGACGTTCGGACAGATATTTAATGTACAGAACGTAGAGGGAGCTGGCGCAAGGACCCTTCAACTTGCGCTTCGATTGGACTTTTGATTTGGGCTCTTGCTCGAGACTCGGCTCTAAAATCCTGCGAGGATGACTGCGGGGCCTCTATACAGGGGCGAACATCGCGTTTGTGCCGCACCGGCGTCGGGGAGATGAGAACAGATGCGAACCGCCAATCGCGAACGTTGCTCCTCTACCTCGATCAAAAGTTCCAGCAGCGTGCATAGGATATTGATCGTCCTCGCATTGGCTCAGGCAGGATTATCTGTGCGTCCGGCCTTTTCTGCGGACTCCACAAAAAGCGCGCTATCCGAGCTTGAATTTAAAAATTCGGGGATTGTTACTAAAGGAATGCGTTTTGAGTATTTGGATCAACCGCTTGAATATGCCGAAGACACGGACTACTGGAATGTGACACGAAGAGCGAAGTACCTTTATCAAGTTGAAGGTGAACAAAGGGTCGATCCTCCAACGGGTATGCGTTCGGCCGTGCCGCTCGGCGGCTTGGGTTCCGGAACGGTGGAACTGCGCGCCGATGGAAGTTTTCATGATTGGAATATTTTTAACAACTCGCCCGCTAGTGGCAATAAGATACAGATCGACGACACATTTTTCGGCTTGCGAGTGCGACAAAAAAGTGAAGATAAATCGTTGGTTTTATGCACACAACCGTCTGGGGATTTGCCTGCGATTGATCGAATCGAATATTCAGGGGAATTTCCCGTTTCGCGATTGAAATATTCGGATCCCTCACTACCGATTGGAATAACTCTATACGCTTACAGTGAATTTCACTCGCAAGACGCGGCGGCATCGGCAACCCCCGCGGCGATCTTTACGTTTGAACTGTTCAATCCTTCTGACCATACGGCGGAAGTCTCCCTGATTTTCAACATCCGAAACTTTATCGAAGGCCGTTTATCGACTGGGACCGAATTCAGTCTCGTTAAGAGTGGAGATATATCCACAAGTGGCACCATTGCCGTAAGGGCTAGCGGCGACAAGCCCATTGTAACAAACGTCTTCACCGGCTCGGATCTGCGAGAGATCTGGAATGCTTTCTCTACCGGCACATTTCGACAAGCGCAAAATATGCAAGAGGATCCCCGGTATGTGACCTTTGCCGTGACGACCGCCATTCCGGCCAAGCAATCCCGCGAAGTAACGTACGTTTTGGCATGGTACTTCCCGAACCGTTCATTTAAGGATCAAAGGCCCGGAAACTATTACACACGTTTATACTCGAGCGCCGACGATGTGGCGAGCAAGGTTCTAGATCGGCTTTCCGAAACTCAGAAGGCCATTAAAGCCTGGCAGGCAGTTATCTTGCAAAACTCCCTTCCGGATTGGCTCCAGGACAGTCTCGTAAACAGTGTGGCGACGATGTATAAGACCGGCATGCGACTGGAAGATGGTCGCTGGCGGCAATGGGAATCTTTTTCTTGTGCTGGGCTAGATCCTGTCCATATCGACTTTTATCGCATCTTGCCTTACGCATTTTTTTTCCCTGAATTGCAGGAACAACTGCTTAGCACACACGCGAAGTTCCAACAGGATGACGGTTTCATTCACGAACAACTTACAACGGGTTGCTTTTCAGTGGACTCACAGCTCGACGAGCCGGGCGGACGGGAAATGGGCGACAGTGCTTCGAGCTTAATTCTCGAGGCTTGGCAGATTTATTCCTGGACAGGCGACAGAGTTTTTCTCGATTCGATCTGGCCGAACGTCAAGAAAGCAGCTGAGTGGCAAATTCGCCGGAGCGAAACCTACGGATTGCCCCAGAAACTTGAAAATACCTATGATTGGTGGCAGTTCGGCGAGAAAGATCTTGTTTCTTATAATGGATTTTTGCACCTCTCCGCGATGCTTGCCGCCAAAAAGTTAGCAGACGTAGAAAACGATTCCACCCTCGCGCAGAAGTATCGGGCGGCATTCCAAAAAGGACAAGAAAGCTTGCACGAGCACTTTTGGACCGGTGAATACTTCCGCTCGTGGTGGCTTGAAGGGAAGAAATATCCGGACGCCCTTCATGCCGACACCCTGTACGGCCAACTCTGGGCGTTCATCCTGGATCTTGGTTTGTTGGTTGATGAAGCAAAGATAAGTTCTCATCTCGAAAGTGAACAGCGGCAGAACGGTAGTCCGTTCGGCTTGAAAGTCATGAGAAATGCTAATCCATTGCATCCGGAACTGGAAAATATTGTTCCGCCGTCGAGGTTGTCCGAACCCAGCCCGCCCGACAACATGATCTGGCAAGCGGGATCGCTCGATTGGACCTCATTGAATTTGTACATGGGCAAGTCGGAAGAAGGAAGTCTCCTCGAAGCCGAAAAAATCGTTCGAAATTGGCGGGACAGGATGCGAGATCAGTGGGACTATACCGACACAACCACGGCGTGGGACGGATATCTCTGGTGCAATTCGCACTACGCTCGCCAGTTGATTTTCTGGTCCATTCCATTAGCGCTGTCGGGACAACACTACTATGCCCCGGACGGGCGTCTCACTTTCGATCCGAAAGTAGCGGCTCCAGCTAAGCTTCCTTTCTTCACGCCGCAAGCGGCCGGTGAGATCGAACTTTTGGGACAAGGACGATATCGACTTTCGGTTGCGTACGGCCATCTCCGTGTCAAGACACTTCGCGTGGATCGCGCAGTTTTGAAGAATCCTATTTCTCTTCAATCCGGCGACTCAGTGATTGTGAAAAACGAATAACTCTAGCGCCAAAGGCGCGTGAGATACATCGCAGCAGGAGGATGGAATGAAGAGTGACAAAGGGACACGTTGGTCGCGAAGAGAACTTCTTGGCAGCGCGGCTGCTTCGGCAGGTATGTTAGGGCTCGCTCTGCCGAAAACCGCATTTGCAGGTGCGATCTCCGGATCTCAATCCGGTTTTGGCCCAGTCTCAAACCTTTCTTCTCTAGCGCTGCTTCGCAATTATGAAGCTCGTCGAGCGGGAAGTTGGGACAGGACTGGTGGAAACCACGACTTCGTTCCAGAGACGAAACCGGGAGACGTAATAAAGGTCGCCGATTTGAAAGGGCCTGGCCAAATTTGTCACATGTGGATTGCTGTGAACCCAACTCCTGACTCTTCCCTGTATCTCAAGCAAATCGTCCTTCGCGCCTACTGGGATGGCGAGGAGGAGCCGAGCGTGGAAGTCCCACTCGGAGACTTTTTCGGTTTGGGACTCGGGGAATTCTTTAGCTACCAATCTGCGCTTACCAACGTTTCCCCGTGCTATGCGATGAATTGTTACTTTCCGATGCCCTTCAATAAATCCGCTCTAATCACCTTGGTCAACGAAGGGCCAACTAAAGTCGACAACTATTACTTCAACGTCGACTGGGTCGCGTTTCCGACGGCGCTCGAGGATGTCGGATACTTCCATGCTCAGTATCGTCAGGCGGCTCCTGCCCATGGATGGACTGACGCCTGGCAGTCGGACTACGAGCCGCCCATCGAAGGGAAAAAGAATCTCGACGGAAAAGATAACTATGTTTTCATGGAGGCCCAAGGACGGGGGCATTTTGTCGGGGTTATGCAAGCCGTTCTACAGAATCAGGATGACTGGTTCGGCGAAGGCGATGAAATGATTTTCATTGATGACAGCACATTGCCCGTGATCACTGGAACCGGAACGGAAGACTACTACAACGGCTCCTGGGATTTCCGCGGACCGAGCGGGAAAGTCCAGCCCTATGCTTATCCGCTGATCGGATGCCCGTACATTCAGAACCCAGAGAAAGTCGGGGGCCGATATTGCCTTTATCGGTGGCATCTGGAAGGTCCCATTCCATTTCAAAAGAATATCAAGGTGACCATCGAACACGGCCATGCCAATCATCGCTCTGACAATTTTTATACTGTTGCTTACTGGTATCAGACTGAGCCGCACTTGAAATTCCTGTCATTACCGAAGGCATTAGATCGCACGCCGCGCGTATTTGCCGTAGGGGGTCCCAGCGCGATACCCATCAAGAAGTAGAGGAGTTCAGCATGCCTTTACTTGGACTGCGGTACGGTCAGGCAGATCAGTTGACTTCGATCTCGAGCGGTAATTCGCTTTCGACCCTAAGGAATTACCGCGCCGGCCGTGAATCGAGTTTCGACCGTACGGGCGGAAATGCCGATTGGATTCCAGTCGCCCCGGGAGCTAGCGCGACGCTTGCCGAAATCAGCGGTCCTGGGATGATTACCCACATTTGGACACCGATTGGCAGAGAGTCGCCGAAGAGTCTTAAGCAGGCGGTTCTGCGAATCTATTGGGATGGCGAAGAGGATCCGAGTGTCGAGGTGCCTGTCGGTGATTTTTTTGGTCAACCGCTAGGCGATTATGTGGACCACTACTCAGCATTGCTCGGCTTCCCCCCCCTGGAGTGGTCTAAATTCCTACTTCCCAATGCCTTTCGCAAAATCTGCGCGCATCACGTTGAACAATGACCGGAAAGATTCGATGCACATTTATTCGCACGTCGATTACATCTCCTTGGATCGGCCGCCGGAGGGGGTAGGGTATTTTCATGCACAATATCGGCAATACACTCCCGCGTCACAGTCTGAGCTGGGAGGATCTGAAATTGTAACTTTAGAAGCGGAAGGGCGTGGTCACATCGTCGGGTTTTCGCGCGGGTTCGTATTGGGTCCTCAGGAGCAGATTCGAACTGCGCGTGAGCTCCTTCAACTGGATGGCTCGGCGGAGCCATTGGTTGATTTCTCCTTCAGACCAAATTTTGATGTTTCGCAGGAAAAGGCGAACTGCTCCCCGGTCTATTCCTATGAGTTCGAAGGAAAACCATACGTAATCCCCGGAATCGATCGGACAGGGCGTTACTACTCCTATCGCTGGTTCATGGAAGCCCCGCCGACTTTTTCGCGTTCGGCGAAGGCTTCAATCGCGACACCGGATCGGAAAGCCTTGGGATCAGAGATATATTCCACGGTTTACTGGTATCAAGCCGAGCCGCACAAAACGTTTCCGGCGTTGCCAAAACTGGAAGACCGTGTACCGCGTTCACTTGCGAACATCGATTCTCCTGCTCGAGCTGGAACCGAAGAGGGACGAACAGGGTGAGAGATTCGGATGTCTTGGGGCAGAGTAGATGAACGTGCCGCACCATTCAACTGCAACACGTCTCCAGGATTCTGAGGCTCAGAGAGACGCGAAGGATTTGGCCCACCTTGGGTATGCGCAGGAATTCTTCCGCGACATGGGTGGCTTTTCGAATTTTGCAATTTCGTTCTCGATCATTTCGATCCTAACGGGCGCCGTTACACTCTTCGACTACGGTCTATCCATGGGCGGCCCACTGGAAATGACCTTAGGTTGGCCCGTAGCAACCGTTGGAACTTTGTTCGTAGCCTTGAGCATGGCGGAGCTCTGCTCCGCGCTTCCGACCTCGGGCGGAATGTATCATTGGGCAGCCGAGCTGGGCGGGCCGATGTGGGCGTGGTTCGCGGCATGGCTCAATATCGTCGGGCTCGTCGCTGCAATTGCCGGAATTGATTACGGTTGCGCTCAATTCCTGTTGCCTATGCTTGGACTGCAATCTCGCCATTCATCGCTACTGTTGGTTTACTCTTTTCTTCTGCTGTCGCAGACCGTAGTCAATCACTACTCCGCTCGGTTGGTTGCACGGCTGAACGATTTCAGTGTCGTCGTGCATATTCTTGGAGTCGTTGTCCTTGTTGGCGCGATTTGGATTTTTGCTCCGAAGCAGCCTTTTCATTTTCTTCTGCAAGCGTCATCTTCAAGCCCCATTCATGCTCCTTACGCGTGGCTTTTTGTCTTAGGTCTTTTGCAAGCGCAGTGGACGTATACGGGTTTTGACGGTTCGGCACATGTCGCCGAAGAGACTCTCGATCCACGGCGTCAAGCCCCGTGGGGAATGGTAATGTCCGTCGTTGTCTCCGGTGTCTTTGGCTATCTGCTGATCCTCTCGCTCACATCCGCAATTCCGAGTATCGCCGTCGTGCTCGGAGCAAGGGATGCTGGCGGTAATCCCACTCCTGCTGTCTTCGCGATCGTAAACATGGCACTCGGGAATCACGCAGCTGTTGCCGTCCTCGGTCTTACCGTCCTCGCTATGTGGTTCTGCGGCCTGGCGGCCTTTACTTCTGTTTCGCGAACTTTTTTTGCATTGGCCCGCGACAATGGAATGCCGCTCTCGCGTATTTGGAGCCGCGTCAGTGTCACGCGCAGGACACCAGCCGCGGCCATCTGGCTGTCTACGTCGTTCGCATTTCTAGCAATGGTATACAGCGGGGCGTATTCCGTAGTTACTTCAATCAGCGTCGTCGGCTTTTACCTGTCTTACATCATCCCTATCTATCTAGGCTGGCGCAGAAAGGACAACTGGATATTGAAGCGCGGTCCGTGGCACCTAGGGGGTGCGAGCAACGCAATTAATTGCGCTGCGATTTTGTGGACACTTTTTATTTGCACAGTGATGGTGATGCCGCCAAATGTGCGTGCTGGTGCAGGAATTGTGGGGGTTATGGCAGTGCTGCTTATTTTTCATCTATTCAGCGGTGAACATAAGGTTCACAAACCAAACTGGATAGGTGTGGCCAATGCCGAACTTGTGACGCGACCGGACGAGGACACCTGAGCCAGCCTTGTAGTGGACTGGGACGCCGTAAGATTTTGACGATAACGATATGTCGCAGAAACTTCCAAAGATGATGGGAATCGAGCGCCGGCATTCGCCGTCGGCGACTTGGGATTTCCCTGCGGTTTTGTCACGGCAATTTCGTGAACAACGGATTCTGGATCGCTTGAAACCCTCAGCTCGCGTCGCGGTTGCTGTAGGAAGCAGAGGCATCAAAAATCTCTCTGAGATCGTTTCCTGCGTAATCGGCACGTTGCGCAAGTCTGGCATGCGGCCATTCATCGTGCCTGCCATGGGAAGCCACGGTGGCGCCACTCCGGCAGGACAGGCCCATGTGCTGGCGGATTATGGCATCACGCCGGAATCTATGGGGGTTCCATTCGATACGCGTATGGATGTCAGAGTAATCGGCACGACCGAAAACGGCTTGGAAGTATTCTTCAGCGAAGCCGCGCTGGAAGCCGACGGTATAGTTGTAATCAATCGCATCAAGCCTCACACCGATTTTAGTGGCTCACTCGGCAGCGGAATTTTCAAAATGATCGCAATCGGTCTGGGCAAACATCGTGGCGCCGCTGCTGTTCACGTGGCAGCAAGCCGATTAGGTCACGAACGCGTGATCCGTGCAGTGGCTCGCGTAACGTTGAAGAGGGCGCCGATTCTTTGCGGAGTTGCGATTGTGGAGGACCAAAGACACGAAACGGCAGAGCTTTGGGTAATCCGTCCTGAGACACTCGAAAACGAAGAAAACAAGTTATTCGCTAGAGCGCAATCGCTCATGCCAAAACTGCCCTTTGACGAAATCGATTTGTTAATTGTGGATTTCATGGGCAAGAACATAAGCGGAACTGGAATGGACCCCTACGTAATCGGTCGTTCCGTATATGGATACTCTTCTTCTTTACTTCGCGAGACCGGGCCGGTGACGCGAATCTATCGGATATTTGTGCGTGACTTGACACACGCTACCAACGGGAACGCACTTGGAATTGGATTGGCGGACTTCACAACGACTCGTGCCGTTCATCAAATCGACCGGACAGCCAGCTATACGAATTCGCTTACTGCGCTAACGATTTCCACGACGAAGATACCAATTTACTTCGATTCCGATCGCGAATGCATTGAAAAGGCCCTCGCGTCGCTGGCCTTGCCCGAGGCAGCCGTTCCTAGAATCCTGCGAATTTCCAATACGCTGTCTCTCGATAAGTTCCAGGCTTCAGATGCCTACAGAAGCGAGATACCCGCGCGGGCAGACTTTGTGATCACAGATCCTCCACGCGACATGGAATTTGACTCCTTCGGAAATCTATCTCCTTGGGGAGGCTCGGAAGCCCTTTGAGAATCGACTCCCATCAGCACTTCTGGAACTACGATCCCGTGAGGGACTCCTGGATTACCGAAGAAATGAAGGTCTTAAAGCGCAAATTTACTCCCAAGGATTTACTTCCTTTGCTCCAAAGAGCGCATATCGACGGGACAATTGCGGTACAGGCCAACCAGTCGGAGAGCGAGAATTTGTTTCTGCTTAGCCTTGCCGAAAAATGCCCAGCAATCGCAGGTATTGTTGGCTGGCTGGACTTTCGCGCACCGGATGCTGCGCAACGTCTTGCGTATTTCAAACAGTTTGGCAAGATTCGAGGCTTCCGGCACGTTGTTCAAGACGAACCGGATAACCGCTTTCTTCTCCGACCTGATTTTCTCCGAGGGATCGGACTCTTGCGGGAATTCGGCTTTACCTACGATGTCTTGATCTATCCAAAACAATTGCCGAGTGCGGCCGACTTCGTTCACACCTTTCCCGACCAGCCATTTGTGATCGACCACATCGCCAAACCGGCGATGAAGGAGAGGGAAATCACTATTTGGGCTCGTCAGTTGGCAGCCTTCGCTGCGAACCCAAATGTCTATTGCAAGATTTCGGGGCTAATCACCGAGGCGGATTGGTCGAACTGGCAAGCAAGTGATTTCAAACCGTACCTCGATGTGGTCTTCGACGTATTCGGTGTGAACCGTGTGATGTTTGGCTCTGACTGGCCCGTTTGCTTGCTCGCTGGGACGTACGAACGAGTACTGCAGATCGTTGAGGATTACGTCAAGAATCGGCCCTTGGAGGAGAAGGACAGAATCTTCGGAGGCAACGCGGCGAAGTTTTACGGTGTGGAGACATTTCAGAACAGGTTCGCAGCGTCAAGATGAGAGGGAACTTGGTCAATTGGCTTAATTGATGACGAGGAGATTGACCTCGGTGCTGCAATGACTTGGGAGACTAAATGACTACCCGAAAGCCGACAGGTAACGCGTCAGACAAATCCGTTCCGATTACTGAACGCAGGTACATCGGACCATTAATCTTAATAACGAGCCTCTTCTTCCTATGGGCACTTGGAGTAAACCTCAACGATGTTTTGATTCCACACTTGAAGAAAGCATTTCGACTTACCGACTTTCGATCTTCGTTGGTTCAGACCGCATTTTTTGGCGGCTATTTCATCGCAGCGCTCCCCGCCGGGTGGGTGATGGAGCGTGTTGGTTACAAAAAAGGTTTGCTCGTGGGACTCGTTACATGCGCGGCTGGTGCGGCGCTTTTTTATCCTGCGGCATCGAGCTTGCTTTACGGATTTTTCCTGTTTGCGCTCTTCATCATGGCGTGTGGGCAGAGCTTTCTTGAGGTTGGTGCAAATCCTTACGTTACAGTGCTCGGTCCTGCTGAAAGCTCCGAGAGGCGACTCAATATAGCGCAGTCCTTTAATGCCGTCGGGGCTGTCCTAACACCCATCTTGGGCGCTGCCTTCATTCTAACAAAGACAGAACACACTAGCGCGCAATTTACAGCTATGACCGCCGCGCAATTACAAGCGTACCGCGTCGCCGAGGCAAACACTGTCAAAATTCCGTACCTCGTGATCGCTGGTGTTTTTCTTCTTGTGGCCCTCCTGATTTACCTGACGGATTTGCCTGAAATACGCGAACCTCGTGAATCCAATGAATTGCCCGGCGCCTCGACGGGCTTGCGCGGCGCACTGGCGCACCGGCATCTGGTTCTTGGGATCATTGCCCTATTTTTTTACTGCGGAGCGCAGGTCGGCGTCGGAAGTTTCGTCATTCGATTCGTACAATATCTCAATCCTGGCACGCCGGCTACAATAGCGGCGAATTACCTCAAGTTACATCTGTTTGGATTCATGATCGGTCGTTTTACCGGGTCGGGAATCATGAAGTATGTGCCGGCTCCTCGGTTGCTTTGGCTCTTCGCTGCCGGGGCAGTCGTCTGCATGATCGTGGCATTGACCGGTTTCGGAGTTCTGCCGATGTGGGCTGTGGTATTCACTGGTTTCTTCAATTCCATCATGTTTCCCACGATTTTTGCCCTTAGCCTGAAAAGTCTTGGGCCGTTTACAAAGAAAGCTTCTTCGCTTCTAGTCATGGCGATCATCGGCTCGGCAACCTTTCCAGCGGTTATGGGATTTATCTCAGACCGCTCAAGTATCCGGACTTCGTTCGTGATTCCGCTTATCTGTTACGTGGTTGTCTTCTGTTACGGGATGTGGGGGTACAAACCGCTGACTCTCAGTAGTTTAACCCAAACAATCGCCGTGGAGGCCCCGGCCAAATGAACAGACGCCACTGTTTAACACTGGATCTTAAGGATGACCCACAATTGATTGCCGAGTACAAGATGCATCACAGAAATGTTTGGCCTGAGATAACTCAGAGCCATCGTGACGCGGGAATCGAGAATCTCGAACTCTACCTGCTGGGTAATCGCATGTTCATGATCCTCGACGTTAGTGAAGGATTTTCCTTTGACGCGAAAGCAAAGGCCGATCGCGCAAACTCAAGAATCCAGGAATGGGAAGAGCTGATGTGGCAATTTCAGAAAGCACTGCCGCAAGCAAAACCAGGGGAGAAATGGGTTCTTATGGAGAGAATCTATAGTCTCGCCGAGTCTGTGGCGAGATGAATGACTAGCAAGACTGCATTCGGTTCGATCCCCGGCCGGCCATCGAACACACAATGAGCGCGTAACCGCGGCCCGGTTACGTGTTTCGCGGATTTCAAGCCAATTTAATCAACGGATCGGAAGTGAAGGAAGAAATGATGGGAGGAAATACCCCATGGTAATCGGTGAACGCCTGAAGGATTTGCGCGAACAGAAAGCGATGTCACAAGGTGATGTCGAAAAACACACGGGTCTACTTCGGTGCTACATTTCACGAGTTGAAAATGGGCACACAGTTCCATCCGTAGGAACTCTGGAGAAGATGTCCCGCGCGTTGGAGATTCCGATGTACCGGTTTTTCACCGCTGATGTGCATGCGAAGGCGCCGGATGTACCATCACAAGAGACTCCGAGTCGGGCAGTTAAAGCAAAACAAGACCGCGAGCTTCGAGCTTTCGCCAAGTTACTTTCTCGGATGGATGATAAGCAACGTAGGCTTCTGCTTCATATGGCGTCAAAGATGGCAAACAAGGCTTAGTAGACCCGATCTGGGATTTACTAAGAATCGCGGGCGGGAGCGTCATTGTTACCATTAGCAGATCAATGGAAAGCGAATCACAACAACCGCAGGGGAAATGTCTGTGTGATTCATCGGCGAGGAGCCCATGAAAAACAGAGAGATGCACGCGGAGACTATAGCCGTGCAAGGTCGAGCTGCTAATACAGGAACGACTAGAACCAGCGGCTCAGTGGTTGGATCAATCGTCCAAACGGCTACGTTTCGGGTGTCTTCCATCGAAGAGCAGCGTGAGGTACGACTAGGTGAAGAGTTTTACACTCGATATGGCAATCCCACGCTCGCTGAAGTAGAAAACGTCATTGCTGACCTTGAATCGACAGAAGGAGCACTCGTTTTCGCGTCCGGCATGGCAGCGATTACCAGTTGTATTTTCACAGCTGTACGGTCTGGAGATCACATCGTCGCTCAGCAAGCGGTCTATGGAAGCACTTATGATTTTCTAGCGCACTGGCTTCCGCGCTTCGGCATCGAGACCACCTTCGTCGAGGCCACCGATCCTGAACAATTCGCCCGCGCAATTCGACCGCAAACCAAGATGATTTACATGGAGTCACCTACAAATCCGACACTCAAGATCGTGGACATTTCTGCAATCGTGGAATATGCCCGACGCCATAACATATTGACGCTTGTCGACAGCACCTTTGCTTCGCCCATCAATCAGCAGCCGAGAAAATTCGGCGTGGACGTGGTCATTCACTCCGCAACGAAATTCCTAGGAGGCCATTCTGATATCATTTGTGGCGCCGTAGCGGCCGACCGGAACTTTCTAAGCCGTCTGAGAGAAGCCCGCATCGTTTTCGGCGGGGTGCTGGATCCACATGCGGCGTGGCTGCTGCGTAGAGGACTTAAGACTCTGAGCGTTCGGGTTGCCCGCCAAAACGAAAACGCACTAGGTCTCGCGGGCTTCCTAGAAAAGCATCCGCGTATACGTTCCGTGCACTATCCGTTTTTGCGAAGTCATCCACAACATGCTTTGGCCAGAAAACAGATGAAAGGGGGAGGCGGTGTATTTAGTTTTGAAATCGAAGGTACAGTTAGAAATACACAAGCTTTCGTCGAATCGCTCAAACTGTTCGCACTTGCACCCAGCCTCGGGGGAGTGGAGTCCCTTGTCACAGTTCCAGCATTAACCTCCCATGCAATGCTTTCTCCCAGCGAGCGCAAACTCCTCGGAATAACTGAGCAACTCATTCGAGTTTCAGTCGGTATCGAGCACATAGATGATCTAACAGCTGACCTGCAAGAAGCATTGTCACGCATCGGTTGAAAACCGTCGGCTTGAGTCTGATTCATCGACGAAACTGGAGATACAAAAGTCGGGCAAATGAACTCTCCGGGAAGGTTATTTATGGCGAGCAAGATAAACTGTCGGAGGCGTTGGTGGAAATCATCGGTACCCGAAGGGAGAGAATTAAGGCTGTGTTCAGCGCAGAACGCCTTGCGCCAAAACTGGCTGACGAATGGGTTCAACCACGTACTCGAACGGTTCGCTGTCATAAGCCAGATACTAGAAACCCGAGAGGCCGGCATCGCCCAAAGATACGTGGTCTTAACTCGGGCATCCTCGAGACAAATGTCGAGCAACTTCATTAGGACGCGTTATGTTAACTCGTCAATGGGCGAATCCATGTTTTCCTCCAGTCCACACCGTTGTGGACGCAAATATTAGGAATCTCTCCGCTTCTAGGCCGTCGTACCGGCGGTTGAACTAGTAATAGTCAGGGTGGTATGGTTGTGTCGCGCTCGCGGCGATTCTTGCGTCAACACCTTTTGGAGATAATCCCCTGCGCGATGTTGAACGGCAAGATCGAGCGTAAAACCAACTCGGTGCCCGCAGCTGTCCCAAAGTGTCCACGTTGCGGAAGTGAAACTCTTCATCGGTCGCGAAGACGCACCATCCGCGACCACTCGCTTCGAATTTTAGGACTTAGGCCGTATCGCTGCCAGGAATGCGATCTTCGTTTTCATTTCCCCGAAAACTCGGATAGCTGACCGCGCATCATCGCCAAGGATTGACCGCAGAAGAAATCGCCCAGCGTCTAGGCGAGACACCCCATGTAGTTTTCGAAATCCCTTCGTCGAAGGCGCGCCGAGTTAGCCGCAGGTCGTGCGTCATGATTCCCACGGATTGAGCACTTCTACGGGCACGCGCGCAAAGTCGCTCACGTTTCGCGAAACGACCGTTAGATTGTGATGGACTGCCGTTGCTGCTAACAATCCATCTATCGTGGACAATGGCTTACCGCTCGCCTTTGCATTCGCAGCAAGTAAACCCCAACGATCGGCTACAGCTACGTCAATGGGAAGAATCCTTCCCGAGAAGCGCGCTTGTAATTCCACTTCGAGCCAGGTTTCAAGGCCGCTTCGCCGCCTGCTTTGCGGGAGCGCCGCCAAACCCTTCCTGATCTCACCTAGCGTTAGGACGCTGAGGTAGAGCAAGCTCTCGTCAGCCGCGTCAATCCACGCGAGTACGCGGGGTTCGGGTTTGACGCGGACCACCTCGGAAATGCAATTCGTATCCACTAAGAAACCAGTCATAGCTCGATGTCGCGTCCCTCATCCTTATCCCGCTCCAAGTTGAGTTCCAGACCTACCAGCGGCGATTCGCGAAAGAACTGCAAGAGACTCTTCGGCTGATGGGCCTTGCCGACGAGTTGTTCGTATTGCTCGTCGGAAATCATCACTACGCCCTCTTGGCCCCGCCGCGTGATGAGTTGCGGACCCTCGGATCGGGCGCGCCGAAAAAGTTCGCTAAAACGCGCTTTGGCTGCTTGCAGCTGCCAACTTGCATTCGGCGCTCGTTTCCGGCCCTTCGGCTGTTCTTTAGTAACCGTCAATTTAAGCCTCCTGACTAGTCTGACTAGGCTAGCAGAAGAAAAAGCGGAATGCAAGGTCCCAGTCCAAGTAAGGCGCTGTGAGACTACCCGCAAGAGCGCGCGTGAGACCACCGCATAAAGCCAATCGTCCTCCGCTCGGATATGCCCGCCGTCGCGCCGACGTAAATCTCGACCGGACAATTGGCAAGCTGGCCGATTCATTGCGGTAGCGGATATTCCGCGAAGCTTTGGCTTCCCTCCCCAAGTAATCGTGCCTGCATTTCGAGCCATCGGAATGTGCCTTAAGAATTATCACTGTGCAAAAGTGAACACATGCTTTCTCTCTCTGGATGCAACCTGACAATTCCGGAGCGCCATGGCGGCCGAAACTCCAAAGATTCTACTGATCGCTGCGAGTCCAATGAGCGCGTCGTTCTTGACGGAACGCTTGAAAGAATGGGCATGCGAGATCCACTTTGCCTCATCTTGCAAAGAGGCAAAGACGTTCGTCAGCCACCATCGATTTGACCTGGTGCTTGGCGAATTCGGATTGCGAGACGATAGTTCTTCTTCGTTGGCGGCTTCGCTTGTCGGGTCGAGCACGACTTTGGTCTATTCTTATCCGGTGGAAACTGGTTGCTGGTGGTTACCGGCTGTCAAGGATGGTCAACTTTGCTGGGGCTCTTTGGCGATGCGACCCAGTGAATTCATCGGTTTCCTCAACAACGTTCTCAAAGACATCAGATCTCGTCAGCCTGCGACGTCGGGAAAATCTCGAGCGGCTAGCTACTGATCGCTTGATTGGATAACGACAAAACGGAGAAGTGCCGGCGACATCAGCGTAATCCGTCAGCAAAATGAAAAGACTCCCAGAATGCTGCAAGCGGAGGCGAAGTGCCGGAAGATAAAAAGTGTCCCCAATGCAATTCCATTCTAAAGAAATCTAAAGTGCCAATGGGTCTTATACTCGTGCGTAACCTGGGCACCGAGTTGGAACCAGATTACGTAATCGCATCAGACAGGTCTGGTGCGGTTATGCACCCATACCTTTGCGGTTCTTGCGGATTTATTGAACTCTACACGCCCGTGGGGACACTCCCGAGTTCCATGGAACTAGAGCAAGATCAGGACAACTGAGCAGCATTCTTCAACGCAAATTCTTGAAGAGTTCCTCACGTCCTTGACTTCGCTTCTTTTGAGGACTCCTTCAACGACTCACGCGTTCGCCTTGGCCCCGCTACCGGTCGATGGCTGAGTTTACTGGCTGTGTCTTTTATGTTCCCCTCACGACCGTGTGCTCTAGCTTTCATGGAGTACAGGGCGGCGTCCGCTGCGCCCATCAGCGTATCAATCTTCTCGCCGTTCTTAGGATAAATAGCAACACCGATGCTCACTGAAAGCTTGGGTTTTCTGCCATCACGCGCAAGGTTGTCGCATATGCGCCCGGCCACTAAGTTTGCGGGCACTTCACCGGTTTCGGGCAGTATGATCGCGAACTCATCCCCGCCGAAGCGTGCCGCAGTGTCCATATTCCTGCAAGAGTTGCTCAAGACATCGCCCAGCCTGCAGAGCGCTTCACTGCCAACCACGTGGCCGAAACGATCGTTGATCTTCTTTAGCCCGTCCAGGTCAAGGAACAAGAGCGCGAATTCACGTCCGGTGCGCTCGGATCGCTTAATCTCGGTGTCAAGGATCTCTACCAGGTGGCGGTAATTAGCGAGCCCCGTCAGCGGATCTTTGGCCGCCTGCTGCCGCAGATGATCCTCCAGTTTGCGTTGCTGGGTGATATCTTCGACGATAATCTCGTAACTGTCCTTCTCGCCTTCAGTGCTGGCTTGGCGTCCGCTGAGCCGGACCTTCAGCGGCGTGCCGTCCTTTCGCTTCCAGTCAATTTCCAGGCGAACGCCGCCGTCCTCGCCATCTTTGCCGGGAGAGAGCCCCAGCAACTGCTGTCGTTTGGAGGCATTGCAAAGGATCTCATTTACGTGGTGAGTTGCCATGAGCTCTTTTCTGGACGCATATCCCAGCATGGTGACAAGCGCCTGATTCACATCCAGAAACTTGCCTTCCCCGTCGCAACGACAGATTCCGTAGGACAAGTTCCCGACTAAAGCGCGATAACGTGCTTCTGAATGGCGCAGCTTCTTCTCTGATTGGTCGCGTTCCTCGCGCAGGTTGTTTTCGTTGAGCGCTCGCCGAATTGCCACCGGAAGGTGACCAATGTGATCCCTGTTAACACAATCGGCGGCGCCTTCTGTAACAAGTTCCGCGACCAACTCCGGTTTGATTTTGTCGGTCAGGAAGATCACTGGCATGGGTCTCGCCCGTTCGCCTAACATTTTCAGTACCTGCGGACCTTGCCATCTGCGCAACGGATATTTGGCCAGCAGCACATCGTAGTATTTCGAATCCAAATGTTTAATTAACTTCTCTGGCGTTGAAACTACATGTGCGCTGAATCTGCAGCGCGCTCTTTTGAGGTCTCGCAAGCATTGTTCAGCGGCCCCGGGATCGCCATGAACGAATAGGATACGTAAGCGTCGCCGTCTGCTCGCCGGTCCGAGAGGGACAGGAGGGAGCACCAGTTGGTTCACATCGTTTCGTGAGGCTGAATGCATCAAAGCCCGCGGAGATTAGCGGGAACCCCCTGGAACTGATTAAATTTATCCTTGAAAACGTAATCTAGGAGGGCGTGGAACGCTGTACAAAACAGCACACTTGTAATTTTAATGTTAACTGTTAAGGTAACCCACGAATATCCGAACGACCCACTTCCGATGGTTAGCCACGTGGAACTTCCACAGCTTGGCCTAAAGGATCGTTGGCCGCTTGGAATTACTATCGCGGCGGCTTACCACTAAGACCTCGATGTGGTTTCGTCGACAGCCAACTCCTTCACATGGGCGGTTATCACGCTACTCTATATTGACTTGGAAGGTTAGAGAAGGGTCGTTATATGCAACTGCATACCATAGCCCGTCCGGTCCCATAACGAAGTACACGTCGCGCTGGTAAAACCACGGCGGATATGCTCCGGCATAGAACCAGTAGCCGCCGTACGAGTACTCCCGGCGTCCGTCGTATTCGCGCCCACCAGTTGACTCAAAACGGGCATGATGGTTCGGACCAAAATGACTTTCGTTGTATTCGTGTCCGCGGCTATCTTTCTGACCATTTCGTGCGTACTGGGCTTGTGATTGTTGCGCGTGGCCATTGGCCTGTTGTTCTTGGCGCTGCTGACTCTTTTCCTGGTTCTGCTGAGTCTTGGTCTGCTGCTGCTGTTGTTGTTTCTTTTCTTGCTGTTGCTGGCCCTTGGCTTGTTGTTGTGTCTGTTTCTGGTTCTGTTCTTGGCTTTTTGCCTGTTGTTCTTGCTTCTGTGGTTTAGCTTGCTGTTGCTGCTTCTCCGGTTTCGCTTGCTCCTGTTTGGCAGGCTTAGCTTGCTGTTCCTGTTTCTGAGGCTTGGCTTGTTCCTGCTTTGCAGCAGGCTTAGCGCTCTCTTCGTGGTGCTCTTCCTGCGCAAAGGCAGGAATCGTGGCTCCGAGGAGCAAGAACATGGCTGTTGTACTGATGACTCCGAGTACTTTCATGAGTGTTGCCTCCATTGCAGAGAATTCATGCCGGGTGTTTCTGCCTGCCGCGGTTGTTATTTGCGTTCAACGAGCTGAAACCGCGGAATTAGTTGACGCAAGCTCGGGGCGTCACAACCGTAGGCCTTGGCTCGGCCTTGTTTCCAATCGCATATTTGAGTATTTCTCTCTTGAGCGCCGACATACCGGTTATAGCTTCTTCTAGAGCCTGCCACTCCACGGCTCCATCTGAACTCGTGCATAGTTCTTCGACACGCAATAAGATTGCTTTTTCTGCGGTCGCAGCCCGCCCAACAAGTTTCGCTGGATCTGTCTCCGATAAAGCGCCTACGTAGAGTCGATGCCATTCCGGTTCCCGTTGTAAGGTCATGGTTGTCCCATTTGTCCGCGACGGAACGAGTTCAGTATAGAAAACGGGCTCGGGGGTTTCTGTCCAATTTTGTACAGTCCAGTAAACTCGATGTTCGCCTTATTTTCGGAGATGATTAATCGTCGGTGCTGATGCATTTCAGGCAGGATGCCGCAGTTGTGATCCGGGATCGGTCCCCAGACGCAAGCTCTCGCCGATCGGACGTGAACCACCACGCTGACTAATGGCCGTGGATCTTCTGGATTTTCCTAACCTCACATCTGCGCTGAATATCCCAGAGGGGAAAGAATCAAGGATGTTTAGGCGACAATATGCTTTCGTGTTTTGAAGAATTGGCGGAAGAAAGGTTGGGCCCTATCATTTTCTCTCCAGTTCCGAAGAATGTCTGGCGGGCTTGTTCGAACGAATCTTCTTCGTTTGAACTTGCCTGTTTCGTTTCAATTTTTCGATTCACCGGTTTTCTCCTTAATTTAGCGGAGAACCATTCCAGGTACTCTCTCAAGAATTGCTAAGCGGAAGTCTCCCTATCGCATGAATTCCGATCGGAGCCCTGATCTCCCTCTTGAGGATCGACAAGCCGGTCATAGCATCTTCTATGGCCTGCCACTCCAATTCTCCATCGGGACTTGTGTGCAGTTCGCTTGTACGCGAGACAATTGCCTTTTCTGCATCAGCAACTCGGCGGGAAAGGTTCGAAGGGTTGGTCTCCATAAATGCTTCGAGATACACTTCTTCCCATTTCCATTGTGCTTTGTTCATGTTCTTCTCTCTCACAAAGTGAAAGGAGAGTAGAGGTTTCGTTTCTTAATTTCTGTCTACTTTTGTACACTTTTTGTAACAGCGGTTTGACTACCGCGATGCAGTCGGCTCTTGGACTTCAGCGTGTGCGGTCGCGTCTGTTATCCGATCATGGCCCTTGCGGGTTCTGGCGCTAGCGGGAGTTCTACGCGCTTGCTCTGCTACCTTTCACGAAATGCACCACAAGTAATGTCGGGCCAAGAACCAGGGCAACGTGAATTAATGCGCCGGTCACGTGAAACGCGAATCGCGGCGATTATCTCGAGCATGTTTTTATCTCCATCATGGAGCCAGAGAACATCTGATTTCATTCTCCCTAACTGCGCGGATGCCTTTTCGCGTTCCGAGAGCGGAACGAGTGCGCCGTGGCAACGTGACCCTTATACTCGGCTGCCGCCGCGTTGTACGCGTCTTGCAGCTCACGCTCGGAATCGTTCTCAGTCTTCGCAGCTCATTGGAAGTATTCCGCTATTACGCTCTTCGCATTAGCCAAACGATCACACAGTTAATCAATATGGTTCCTACTATCCGGTACCCAAACATTTTAGCCTTCAGTGGGAAGATCTTCGGATTCAGGAGCGATGCATAAGTCTGGACCGCGGACCTGGCCATATCTGTTCAATTTGGTGCACAATCGTGACAACTCGAGTTTCGGTTAAGCACGCGCTTGGATCTGTCTCGCAGAAGAGCCAGGACACAGTCTTACCAGTCTTATCCAGATGATCAGGGGCATGCTGGAGCACCAAGTCCAGCCATGAACTTCGCGATTTCCTGTCCAGCGATCTGGTATTTCCTAATGCTGTTAGTGGCGAGAACCTAGAGCCGACAAATCTCTTCTAGTTATCCATTTAGCAGGCGGCGATGAGTTCGCAGGGCCATCCATTCCTCGAAGGGTTTGAGATTTAGCATCGGCGATCTTGCGCGAAGCTGTTTGAGGAATTGTTGTTGCGCGATCTGTTCCTTCTTAGAGTGTTCGGCGGCGCCGGATTTTCTGCGAACCAGGCGAATACCGACCTCTGCCGCTTGCACTCTTGCATGGTTGCCGAGGAAGTCTCCGAAAGCGACGGCGTCCGTTATTTTGTAAAGTGATTTGGAGTCTTGATTAACAAGTTGGATGCGATTGCGAAGGGAAGCGAGAGCGTCTTCAATACTTTCGGGTGTGTAGCGGGGAGACTTCGCGCTTGAAACCGTCTCGCCGGCTAAGGTTGTTATCCATTGGTCACCTTCGTGCGGTTTGATGTATCCCTGCATTTCCAAGGCGGCGGCTGCTTGTTTGGCGTCCGACACGCTGATATTGAGGGATTTCGAAAGATCTTTTAGCGACCACGCGATGATTCCCTTGGTTTCTTTTAGAAAGCTGAATGCCGGTGCGGCGGAGATTTTAGGACGGACGACTTTATTGGGATGGTCCGACGGGAACCGTCGGATTGCGGCTTTCGATGAGGTTGAAGCTTTTGTGGCTCGCGGCATCGCAAAATCTTACACAAACATTGGGTGAAGACGCGAATCTTTTACTGCCTTGGGCTTCCATCGAGATTGCGAAACACATTTCGCGGGCTCAATCTTGACGGAGGACTGCGGATGGGTCGATGCGCAGTACGCGCATGCCGGGGATGGCGCTGGCTATTGCGGCGACTGCTAGAAGAAGCGCCGCTCCGACGGCGAATGTGGCGGGGTCAAGCGGGGAAATGCCAAATAGGAGGCTACTGGTTAATTTTTGAGTTGCACATGCGCCTAGCAAGCCGATCGCCGCGCCTATGGCGGCCATTTGGAGACCTTGCTTGAGCACGAGCCAGAGGACGTTTGCGCGACTTGCTCCGAGGGCAATTCGCACGGCTAGCTCCTGGTTTCGTTGAGCTACGACAAAAGACACGACACCGTAGATACCCACAACGGCGAGCACCAAACCGGCAACGGCAAATAAGCTAAGCAAAACCGCGGTGAAGCGCTGTCCACCAGATTCCTCTTCGACGAGTGCTTCAATCGTTTGCACTTCAGCGAAGGGCATATCGGAATCCAAATCGTGCAGTTGGCGGCGTATGGCAGGAGCCAATGAGGAAGGGTCCGAAACAGTGCGAATCACGATGTCCTTGAACCCATAGTTCACCAGAGGGTGCTGGGAATATAGAACGACAATCTGTGGTTCGGGAGGGAGCGCGAGTCCATTATTTCTAAAGTCACCGAGAATGCCGACGATGGTGACGTCGGAGGAATCTGTTACACCCGCTCCGGGAGGAAGTTGCATGAATTGAGGTGGGCCAATGTGGATTTTCTGTCCGATGGGATCTGATGACGGGAAATAGCGACGTTTGAATTCCTCGGTGATTAGCGCTACCGGTGGGCTTGTGGCGATGTCGGATTCGGCGAAATCTCTGCCGCGGATTAAAGGAATTCCCAAGGTTGCGCGGAAATGCACGTCCGCCACTCCGAATTGCGCAGCTGGAATATCTTGAATTCGGGTGGCCGGGTGTCCGGGAATGCCGAGCATTTGAGTCCATCCGTTGTTCGGGGGATAGATTGTTGTTACGGTCGCGTCAATTACACCTGGCAATGCGCGAACCCGGCCGGCTAACTGATCACAGAAGCGTGCGATCGCTGCTGGATCCGGGTATCGAACACCTGGTACGTAAAAATGGCCTTTCAGTAAGTGGTCCTGTCGTATTCCCAAGCTCTGGCGATATAAACGGGCGAGGCTTTGGACTACCAGGCTTGCGGCCACCAATAACATAAGCGACATGGCCATCTCTGTCGCGACAAGGAGATTGCGCATGCGTTTGCCGCCTTTTCCCGCCGTGCCGGAACGCCCGCTCTGTTTCAAAGCATCTGCTGGATTCAGGCGAGTACCGGTGATAGCGGGAGCCAAGCCAAAGAGCAAAGCTGTAATGAGAGAGACCGACAGGGTGAAGGTCAGCACGCGCCAATCGATTTCTAGCGATTCGA
The DNA here is from genome assembly GCA_013287135.1 of Acidobacteriota bacterium. Classification (GTDB taxonomy): domain Bacteria; phylum Acidobacteriota; class Terriglobia; order Acidiferrales; family UBA7541; genus Palsa-295. The sequence goes on from JABDEK010000059.1 coordinate 25,731, forward strand.
GTTGCGACAGATCCGAGGGATGCATCATCATCACGCTCGCGAGGCCGGCTTTCGCAAGGAGGAGTCCCGCTGCCGCGCCGGCAAGCGATAGAAGAAGTGTTTCGGCCAGTAGATGCCGAATCAGGCCTCCTCGTGCCGAACCCAGGGCGGCACGCACGGCGAGTTCGCGTTGACGCGCGGAGTTGCGAGCCAAAAGTAGATTGGCGAGGTTCACGCAAGCAATCAGCAAGATCAGGCTGACCGCGCCCATCAATAAGAAAAGCATCGGTCGCAGCGATCCGGCGCGAGTATCAGCTAGTTTTTTGATGGACACGCTGACGCCTTGGTCCACAGGATGTGCTGCCGCTAGAGCATCGGCTATGACCGAGAGATCTGCCTGAGCCTGTTCGATCGACACCCCAGGTTTCAAGCGCGCGAGCGCCAAGTAGCCACGCTCTCCCCGAGAAGGTTCCGACCACACGTCGGAAAATGCAAAGGGAGTCCAAACTTTCGGCGAATCAAGAAGTCCAGATTCCATCCGTTCAGGGGTGAGGTCCGGCATTACCGCGACAATGGCGTAGGGCTCGCCGTTGATGCGAATCTTACGGCCCAATATGGATGGGTCTGCGGCGAATCGGTCTTTCCACAGGCTGGTGCTGATTGCCGCTACAAAATTTTTGCCTACCTGATTTTCATCCTCGGTAAAGAGCCGACCTGCGATTGGCTTTACATCCAGAATTTCGAAATAGGCTGCGGGGACCAAGCCCACTCGCATCTGTTCGGGCTCGCCAGCCAAATCGCCGAAGCTCACATTTTTGCGCCAAGTGTCATAGACCACCATTTTCTGGAAGCTATGACTTCTTTGCGCGAAGTCCCGAACGTCCGGGGCTGATGGACCATCCGGATTGCCAAAGCTATCGGCGATGCCAGTTTTAATGGAGTAGATGCGGACGAGTTGATCGGGTGAGGAGAACGGCAGCGGGCGAAGCATTAGAGCGTCGATTGTGCTGAATATTGCGGTGTTGGCGCCGATGCCTAGCGCTAAGGTAAGGACTGCGACCGCGGAAAAGCCTGGGCTTCTGAGAAGAGAGCGGGCACCGTAGCGCAAGTCGCGGGAGAAGTGTTCCAGCCATGCCAGGCTCCAGGATTCGCGCAGATCTTCCCCAACTAATGTGGGGTTGCCGAAGGCGCGTCGCGCGGCGTAGTACGCTTCGTCGGCAGGTAGGCCGGATTCGTGCTGTTCCTCGGTTTCCAGTTCCAGGTGGGACTGCAACTCGCGTTGCAGATCGTTTTCGGCGGCGTGCCGCTTAAAGATTGAAGTTAGCCACGATTTCAAGCGATGCCGAATCATTTATTCCTCGTTGGAGGCCGGGCTCATTACTAATGCAATGGCTTTCGCCAGTTGTTTCCACTTGGATTGTTCGGAAGCGAGTTGCTTTCTGCCGGTTTTCGTCAAACGGTAAAATTTGAACTCGCGCTTTCCCTCGTTGATCGATTCCCACTTTGAGATGATCCAGCCTTTTTGTTCCATGCGATGCAGAGCGGGGTAGAGAGAGCCGTGTTCTACTTGCAGAACGTCGTCGGTGGTGCGTTGAATATGTTTAGCGATTTGATGTCCGTGAGCTGGACCGAAAAGAAGCGTGCGAAGAATTAGCATATCGAGAGTGCCCTGAAGTAGTTCGGCACGGTTTGGAGAGGCCTTGGGCGTCATGACAGTAGAAGTTCTACCATAACATGGGTAGACGCGCTACTCTCGATTACGTTAGCCGATAAATTCCCATAGCAGACGAAGGTTGTAGTCGTTCCGCAGCATTATGGGGCGACCTAGGCGTCGCGGGGACGTCTCTGTTAGGATTTGGCGATTCGAGCCGAAGGCCTAACAAAACCAAAAGAGGTCACTATGAAAATCCCCGGTAGCCAGCGCTTTCTCGCCATTTATTCGGGCGTGCTCACGCTGCTGTTTGCGGTTACGGTGCTGTGCGGGTTCGCGATGGTGCGAAATACGAGCTTTGGGATTATCACGGCGCGTCGCATCAATATTGTGGAGCCAGACGGGACGGTGCGCTTAACCATTTCGAATCGCGCTGATTTTCCAGGCGCCTGGGTTCACAAGAAGGAATTTCCGCGGCCTGACCGGCGCGAGGCTGCCGGAATGTTGTTCATGAGCGAAGAAGGATCGGAACAGGGCGGGCTGATCTGGGGAGCTAACCAGCTGCCGGACGGGACGATTGAGAATCATGGGCACCTTAGCTTTGACCAGTACGAGGAGAACCAGATTTTTGCTCTAGATGCGGGGCAGCAGGGGAAAGATAAATTCTCGCGGATTACGATATTGGATCAAGGAGATTTTCCGATCGAGGAGAAGAGGAAAGTGGCTGACCGGATTAATGCGCTACCGCCCGATAAGCAGGACGCTGCCTGGGGAGAATTTTTTGCGAGCCGCCGACACGACGTTAAGCGGATGGTTCTTGGGCGAGACGCAGATGGGTCAGTGGGGCTGAATTTGCGGGATAGCAACGGCAAAGTGCGGATCTTGCTTGCGGTGCAGCAGGACGGCAAACCGGTGCTGCAATTTCTTGATGAGAAGGGGAACGTAGTCAACGCGTTTACGGGGAAACAGAAGTGAGATTTTCTAAGTGGCGGGACAATTCTATGCGAACGCCGAATTAAATGGTTAAGGAGTGGGCGATGGCGGCATCGGTTTTTATTGGCACGAGCGTGGATGGGTTCATTGCGCGAGTGAACAGTGATCTCGACTTCCTGCCGGCGGGCGGTGGGGAACCACACGGATACGTCGAGTTTATGGCCAGCGTGGATGCGTTGGTAATCGGGCGCAAGACATTTGAGACGGTTCTGGCGTATCCGGAATGGCCCTATGGGAAGAAACGCGTGGTGGTGTTGAGCAGCAAGCCCCTCGATTTTTCCAGCGTTCGCGCAGGAGTGGTGGAGCAGATGAGCGGAGCGCCGGGGGAGATCGTTTCAAAGCTGGCTGCTCGCGGAGTGAACCATATTTATGTGGACGGAGGAATCACGATTCAGGCGTTCTTGCGTGCGGGACTGATTCAACGGCTGATTATCACTCGAGTGCCGGTGCTGATCGGAGAAGGAATTCCTCTATTTGGGGCGCTGCCGGGCGACGTGCGGCTGAAGCACGTTGCGACGAGG
>JABDEK010000060.1 GCA_013287135.1 Acidobacteriota bacterium
GGGATTCGTTGTCGCAGGTGGATTGCTGTTGCTAATGCGCAAACTGATTCCGAACAAGGCGCTCTATGAGGCTCCCAAGGGGGATCAACCACCTCCATTCTGGATCCGCGCGCTGCTCGTGACAACTTGCACGGGAGTCAGTTTTTTCCACGGTTCCAATGACGGCCAGAAAGGGATGGGGCTCATCATGCTCATTCTGATCGGCACTGTGCCGACTGCTTACGCTGTGAATCATGCGGTCACCTATGAGCAATCGCAGGATTTCGTTGCGGTGTCTACCCGAACGGCAGGGGTCTTAGACCATTACGTTTCCCCAAGCGCTGTGATCGGTGATCCGCGAGATGAAGTGACCGATTACATTCGGTCAAAACAATTTACGCCGAATACCATGCTTGCGCTGCGCAGTTTGGTGAACGGGATCGGCACGGAAATTTCACAGTACGGGGAAGGAAAGCTTCGATGACCTTGAATTCGTTCCTTCGCAAATGTTCGATTGTTTTTTCCGTTGCTGGCGCTCTGATTCTCGGCGGCTACGGAGTGCTCGTAGTTCAAGCGCACATGTATCGTGCCTCTGAAATTCGGCGCTTCAATTCTCAACTCACTCAACTCGCGAGTGAAACGCCATCGCTCGAAGCTGTCACGGACGAGAAGGTTCCAGTCTCGACGCCAACCGTTTCGTCGCCGGTAGCTGCAGCGCCAACCACTCCAAGCTCCGAACCGGTGCTTGGAATTTTGGAAATTCCTCGGCTTGGAATCGAAACACCAGTCCTGGAAGGCATCGATGATGGCACTCTGCGTCGCGCCGTTGGACATATTCCCGGGACATCGCTGCCGGCCGACGGAATAGGGAATATCGGTATCGCCGGTCACCGCGATACTGTGTTCCGGCTGCTGAAAGACGTAGAGCAGACGGATGTCATCCTACTGAAGACACTAGCGGGAAATCACAGATACTTGGTGGACTCTATTCGGGTCGTCGAACCCGATAACGTAACGGTACTGAAGAACATGGACCAGCGCACGTTGACCCTTGTAACCTGCTACCCGTTCAATTTCGTGGGGGCAGCGCCGTTGCGTTTTGTCGTCCAGGCGCGCGAGATCTAAATCTAAATTTGAAGGCACATGTTCCTGGATTCCCGCCACGGTACATCCCAGCCTCACTTCCTGGCGCATTTCGCAGTTTGATCTAGTCGTGGATGCCTGTAGAGCCGGCACTTGCGTACGAATCGCGCAGAAATCTGCATCCGGTAGACGGACGAAAAATCTTTAATTCGATGAAGTGATAGGAGATCATCTCAACATGCGTCCGTAGTTCAGCTGGATAGAGCGTTTGGCTACGAACCGTTTCTGAGTAATTCCGCCACTTTCACCAATTAAATATATCTCATCCACTCTCATCATGTAAGAAGCTGTCATTTCTTGCGCTTAGAGAATATCAATCCCCGCGATTAGCCAATCCACTGACATGACGCGATTGGACAAGATAGGACCAGAGTCCCTACAATTCTCCCCACAGTGCGCTGATAAGCCAGCCCTGATAAATATGAAGCGTATTTTTTGGCCTTGCGTCGTTCTATTGACTGCGGTTTTCGTATTCTCGCTGACCGACGATCCTCTGCGAGCGGAAGCGGGTGTGTTGGTTCTGCATGTCGAAGATGTTCAAGCTCGCCCGGTGCGAGGACTCGAAATTGGAATAGAAGGGGAGGGCGGATCCGGTATCACAGGTGACGATGGCAAGGTCCGAATTCGATTGGCAAGAGATACAAAGCCGGGGAGTTGGGTCACGCTGCAGATTTTGCACTCTCCGCATGGGACTGATTTCGTAATATTTTCGCCCTTAGAACGCAGGACTTTGGTCCCGCCATTTGGGAATGAATCAGGAAATTTTGTTCCGGTGACAGTGATCCAACGTGGCGACCTTGCGGCGCTCCAAGATGGAACTTTCGTCGGTAAGCTAGTCGCTAGGATCAATAATGAACGCACATCGAATGCAGCAGCGAATGACCCTGTGCTTTTGCTATGGCAAGATCCTAATGTCAGTGTTGCAATCGTTGCGAAACATTTCGGGCTTCCTCCCGACGAGGTGGAACGGGCGATACAAGCATGGACTACTAAGAAAACTGATTCATTCGATGTCGGCCAAGCTGCATTGTATCGGCGTGACTATAAGAAAGCATCGCAAGCATTTTCAGAATCTGCGCGAGAAAATAAAGAAAAGGAAGCAGACAGTTACAATTTTCTCGGTCAGTCACTGTTTTGGCAAGGCAAGTACTTGGAATCGGCCACGGCATATCAAAATAGTCTTCACTTGCGACCGCACGATACCGCCGTCTTAAGCCTGTTGGCGATGAGCCTAAAGTACGCCGGTGATTATACGGACGCTGAGCTTTTGCTAAGAGAATTGTTAGCGTTCCAGCAGGCTAACCTGCAGGCAAATAATCCACTACTGGGCGACAGCAAAGCCAACTTAGCAATGCTTCTGACCGACATAGGACGCTATGCAGAGGCCGAGCCACTTTTTCGCGACGCACTGGCGATCCATCGGAAGCCTGGCGCTCGTAACGCCAATGTCGCCCGGGACCTCAACAACTTCGCAAGCTTGCTGGGACTGACAGGCGACTATGCGGCGGCCGAGCAGGCGTACCGAACTGGCCTCGACATCGACGAGGAAGAACTTGGAATCAATAATCCCATTATTGCATACGATCTGAACGACTTGGGCGTGGTGTATATGGACATGGGCGACTACGAATGTGCGGAACCCCTGTTCGATCAGGCGCGGAGCATTGCCCAGGACGCGTTGGGACCCGATCACCCACTGGTGGCAACGATTCTCGAGAACCTCGCCGGACTTTATGACATTCAAAAAAATCCGGGACGTCCGTGAGTCGCGGCGAAACCTTCGTCTTTGCGAGCTCGGCATCTGTTCGGTCTTGCGCGGTTGGCTGACCGGTGCGCGGAACGACCCTGAGTGGATTGTTGTCAAACGGAATGGCGGAAATTCTGTCCGGAACGGCCAGCTTGGACAAGTTGTCGTTCAATCGGTCTATCGAAGTTTTTAGTTCCGAATTGCCACGGTCAATGCCGCCCTGTGGACCTTCTTCCGTATCCATTTGACCAACGACTTTGGCGCAGTTCAGGCAGTGCTGCCCGGCTTCGACGTGGCTCGGGGCACTCCAATATCAAAATCTCGATGAAGTATGTTCACCCGAACGACGACGCGGTTTTTGCTGCGGCGAGCAGAATGGGAATTGGCGGGGCCGAACAGAAGCTGCTACAATAAAGTGCGCATCCAAACCGTGATTTATACCGTAGAGAATTTTGTGGATGAGAAAAGTCCCTACAAAAGTCCCTACAGTCGGTTCAAAGGCGAAATGACCCGCCGCAAGTTGTTGTAAACACGGAGCGCCCGTAGCTCAGCTGGATAGAGCGTTTGGCTACGAACCAAAAGGTCGGGGGTTCGACTCCCTCCGGGCGCGCCATGGGCGCTCAGCGTAACTGCTAGAGCGCCCACCATTTCCTCAGTTTACGTTCTTCTGTGCCAAGGTCTCAGTCGTGCACTCTGCTAACAGATTGCTAACAAAAGGAAAAGCAGCCTCGATCGCCGCAGCGTACTCGTGGCCGTGTTTGGTCATCTCGTGGCTGTAAATATTCAAAGTAGTCATCGCCGAAGCATGGCCGAGTCTTGCCTGCGCGAATTTCACATCGACCTTATTAGCGACGAGCAGGCTTGAATAGAGATGCCTGAGACCATGCAAACCGAAACGACGCGCGCCGGCCTTGTCCTGCGCCGTGTGTAACACATCGTAGACACTGTCTGGATCTATGGGAGCGCCGATTTCGTTTTGGAAGACGAATGTGCTCTCCGAGCTTTTCTGACGATTACGCAGCGCTAACAAGAGTTCTGCAAGTTTCGGTGGCAGTTCAACGCTACGTCGGGCCTTTTTAGATTTCGGCGTGACCATCGCAAGGCCGGTCTCTCCAATTCTCTCAACTTTTCTGAATTCTCCGCCGGATAACAACTTCTTTGGAATACGTTGCAGTGTCCGCCGAACTCGAATTGAACCATTCAGCCAGTCCACGTCATCCCAAGACAGCCCGAGGAGTTCCGCGCGGCGAAAGCCCGTGACTGCGGCTGTTGCCAATAGGGCCTGGTAGGTCATTGGAAGTTCAGCAAAGGTCTTCACGACCTCTTCAGGAGTAGGCATGGCCGCTTCTGTGGCATCCGCAGACTCGTCAGAAGGAACGTCTTGAGGTAGCTTGCGCGCGGGGTTAGCTGCGATATATTCGCGATCGATGGCTTCCTCGAAAAGACGGTGAAGGAGAATCAGCACGTTCTTGACGGATTTGCGACCAAGCTCCCTATTCGCCAGCAGGCCATCCTTGAAAGCTTTTACGGACGCACGGTTGATATCGCAGATCGGCCAGTCGCCAAACTTCGGAGTAATCCAGTTTTTAAGCGCCGACTGGTACGATACCCAGGTCTTTGGCTTAAGAACTGCTTTTGCCTTTGACATCCAATCGTCACAGAATTCGCGAAAAATAATCTCTTTGGGTTCCACGTACCTGTTTTCACGAATACTGCCAAGGATGATATCTACCTGCTTTTGGGCTTCCTCTTTGGTACGGTATCCGCCCTGCCATTTCTGTTTGCCGTCCGGAGTGCGATATACCACTGACCAACTCGCGCCACGGCGCAGGATTGATCCACGCTGCCCTCGCCTCCTAGCCTTCCGACGTGGTAGGTCACTAACAATTGCTTGGGTTGCCTGATTAACTTCCATCTCTTTGAACCTCCAGTTTTAAGATTCTTAAATATTTCCAAAAAGCCCCGGTTGTTAGCCGGGGGTTGGATTGAGTTAGGAAGTACGGGAAATGGCGAACTCCCGAGCACCTAGAAACAGTGGTTCAATTTCGGCTTCCCCAATGCGTTTGGCGGTCCAGAGGTAGGCTGTATCTGAGTAGGCGGTATCTGTTTCCTGACGAGCTACCAAGAAAACCTTCCGTCTGGCAGGAAATTTCAAACAGAGACTAAAAGCGGGCGCGCCGTCGCTCTCAACGAAATTCCAGAACAGAACGAAGGGGTGTTTTCGATTGTCTGTTTCGGGCGGCCCGAACGCCGCGTAAAACAAATCGCGGTCGTAAGGCCAAGCACACGTAGCTCGTCCCTGGAGCGGCTTTATCCCTAACTGTCTGGCGAAGTATCGCGGGTCGATCTCCTGCTGAACGTCCAGCGCATCCACGTGCTTATTCATCTTCTTTCCTCCTGTTAATCCGCTCCCTTGACTGAGCAGCGGAAGCTTTGCTCCGGCGCGCCCGGCAGTTCTTGCAAAGCGTCCTTGGCAGGCTGGGAGATTTGCCACATTCAACGCACAGACCAGCTTTGCGAAGACTGTTTCTACGTCTTCGATTTCGTATTCGACGCTGTTGCCGGTAACGCTCGCGGTTCTCTGTGTTTTTTGCCTGATTGCGGACAGATTGTCGCTGAGCGCATGCCGAACAGTCTTTCTTGGGTTGTCGGTCGTTTACGTTTCCACACGACACGCAAACTCCACTTTCTTTTCTCCGTCGGCTATACGCACATTTTTCTGCGGCGCAGTTCGCACAGCGTACGCTTCCAGGTCGATTTGGTGATTTTCCGCAAACCACACAAACACCAATAGACTTTCTGTGGCGAGCTACTCTGGTGGTATATACACTCTGTTTTCTTCTGCAGGACGAGCACGTCACACGACCGATTGCCGCATCATTCTTTCCGCATTTCACGCAAAGGCCATTGGCCTTTCTAGCGGGACCCCGTACGCGATCTCTTCGCACGCACGTACCACATCGCCTCATTCCTACCAGTCGGAGGCCGCCACAATTGCACAGGCCAGCCTCGCGGTGACGCTTGCGAAGTCTCGACGCCAATGCGTTAGAGTAGGTCTTTTTCCATTGCTTTTGCTCCAGCCATTCTTCAACCGAAACCATCCCGTTCTTTCCGACAGTGACGCTCTCGTCGTAAAAAATTGCCGAGTAAAGATCCTCATCGGTGGCTTCGATACTGAGTTCAGAAGGAGAAAATTCCAGAGAGAACATTTGGGAATGATGGCGGCAAAAGCCGTCTGGACCGGACACTGAAGACGGGCATCCTCTTTCGGAACATCTGGCTTGAGGGTTTGTTATCGCGACAATGGCTTGATTCGAAGAAGGTAATGAAATAGCTTTCGCTATAGAAGCCATTGGAGTTACTGCTCCTTTGGTTTTTAGGGGCGCGTCGGTGTCACTAGCACTGACGCGCCCCGCTTACGTTATCGCTTCGGCTTAGCCTTGCGACCCCGGCCTTTGCGATATTTCTTGCGCTTGAACTTCAAAACTCGTTCCAGATCCTCGGCAGTCCAACTACGAAACTCGCTCTTGCCGAACGTGATCGTCTTCGGCTTCTTAAGTTTCCCGCTTGCTAACCATCGTTCCAGCGTTGAGCGACTGATACCAACTCTCTTGATTAAATGCTGAGTTGAAAGATTCTTCATGCGACACCTACTTGTCCTATATTTAATTTAATGTGTCAAGGAAAATCTTGCTAAACGTAAGGAAATACTATATATTATCGCTCGTCTAATTTATCTCACTCAGCAAACCTCTTTTTGTCGCCTCAGTAGTTTTAAGATTCTTAAACTTCACTCGCAGACATCATCCTACTTTCGACTTTTGTGTCGAAATAAATTCACCTCCGACTCCCGCTGGAGATACGCAATTACGGCCCGGCAAGCCGGACAATCTGGCAGGTGCGCGAGGAACCGGTCATTCAAAGGATGTCGCTTGGCGAACCTCTTACAGGGTTTGGGTACAGCAGTAGACATGGGGCGAGTCTAGACGCGGCACGATGTAAGCCACAAGGACAAAGAAATGATTGCAGTGAAAAATCTTTGCGAATCTACTCGGGCGCGCCTATGCCGATCCGGGATTCCCATTTGGCACCTCGACGGCTTTTCTCTTCTTGCTGACATTCATCGGTTTCCTTTTCAAAGTTGAGAGCTTGTAATTGCGGTCGCCCAAAACCGGGCGCGTTTGAAACCATCGGATATCAACTCGGCGATCCGAGACGTGGGCGAAGGCAGAATAAGGGGATTGCTAGAAGAAAAATCCTCATTTTAGTTTTGACCAACTTCACCAACTTGCGCGCACTGGGACGTCGAAGGCGGTAGCCAAATATGACCGGCAAGCGCCGGAGGCTGGCTGGCCGGTCCTACCCGCAAACCCGCTGAAGATACCTCGTGCTATAGCCTCTCTGAACGGGGATGCCGTCATAAAAACTGTCAAAAGCGAAGATAAAATCAATTTGATGTTTTTCCATCAACACAATATTTGCAGCATCCACAAAACTGAACCTGCGGTCTTGTCGGTCCCTAACCATTTGCAGAGACCTCGTCGAAACGTCATCGTCGATAAGCAACAGGGAAGCACCCCACCGTCCGGGATCCAAAAGGTCGTCTATCAAGTCCTGGAGATTATGCTGGTCGAGCAGGTTGTCTCGTTGAATGTGAGCGATCGTTTCAGCGATTACTGCCGATGATGTGTACAGCCGAGAGTAACGGAGAGTTTGGTCTCTGCACAGAACCGCAGCCGCGTGATGAGCATCAGTTGGAACGTGGATAGCTATGAATCCGCCGCTGTCAATAAATACCCTCGGCGGCTCAATCGCGACCGTCGGGGGCATTCGGAAATCATCTCACCCTAAAGAACCGAGGTTCGCGTTCAGGGTTTACCAGTTCTTCGTTTTGTACGGGCAAGTATGGCGAAATGTCAGCGTAAACCAGAAAATCTTCCGGGCGGATTTCGGCACCGTAAATTCCGCCGACCTGCGTAAAATTACGCGGTTCAAATTCGGCGTTGCTTTGCTGCGCTGGAATTATTGTGACTTTGGCCATGATCGCTTCCCCCTTTAGTGTTAGACGTTCGGCTCACTCACCCAAGCCCCCGCTACTACGTTGGTATTTGGGCCCTTCGGGCCTTGGCCGATCACCTGGCACAAGGCACGTCTGGATGTCGCCGTTTCTAAGAAACCTGTAATCCTAAACATCAATGGAATTGGAGCGCCAGGTACCGGAACTTCTTTTTCGAACACGCCCTTGTAGTATTCATTCAAAGCCTCGCTGGCCTTGAATGATTCATCGCTGGGTTCCATTCGCGTCACTGGCAGCCGCAAATCTGTCTCCACCTCGTCACGAGAAATAAAGTACCCGTGTGAAAAATACTTCCCGGCGAGTCGGTCAACGATGTTGTTTACGACTTTACGCGAAAGTGCCTTCTTTCTAGTCGATAATACCTTGCGAGTGATAAGACGCGAGAGCTCATAAGCCTGTTCCAAAGAGCCTATAGCAAGCGGGCTTACCTGCGTGAATAACTGGCTCAGAATTGGACCAACCTTTTCGCCTTCTGGTACATTTCGCTTCACGAATTCCAAACAGTGTTTGAGATCCTGAACAGACACAGGGATCGACGCATTTTGGGGATCCCGCGGAAGGAGAGGATGAGTTCTCGTCGGATCCACTGATCCGAGGAAAGATAGAGGGCTCATCACAATCTCGTCAGCCCCGATTGCTACGTGCGTCGCGCCGCTCATAGCATTTCTTGGGATAACAACTTCGAAGTCATCACAGAAAGGGCGAAGCAAGCTCACTATTTTCCACGGTATCTCGGCCATGCCGCCTGTACTTCGCAAAAAAAGGTCTAGTTTTGGAACTTTGCCCATTTCCAGAAGCAGGGATTCCAGTTGTGGAATAACGTCACCCGCAAGCATCGGATTTGTTGGTAGGAAGTCCACGTATACCAGGGACAAGACAGTTCCGGAGCGCACTTTAGCCAAATTTTCGATTAGAGACTTTGAGCCCGCGGGTTTGTTAGCGTTGAAGAGTTGTCCCAGGTCTATGTTGAACGTCAGTTGGGGTTGCCGTAACTGCGGAGACACTGCCGCGCCCGTCGGGCCGCCGAGATTCGGCTGCGATTGTACTTCCGGCAGTGGCGGTTGCGATCCCATATCACCCAAAAAATTCACACTGCGTCCGGTGTGAACAAACAACTCCCTTGATTTATGATGCTGTCAATTGCTCACAGGGCGCAGCGAATCATGGCACCGGAGTTCTTTTATTGAGATGGGCAACTCTACAAGCATATCCGCCCCGGGGCAATGAGAAATCCGTACCATCTTGCAATCAGTTCAAGGCGAATCTCAAGCGAAGCCACTCACCCCAAATTTATTAATGCGTTAACATCTACTGTGTAGTTCGCGGGCCGTCCGGAGTGATGACAATGCTGCGTTCCATTTTCAGATGCGGAGTCATAAATAATTATCCCACGAACAAAGACTGCTAGGCGAATCAAAGGCGAAGATGGTATCTTGCGAATTCCATGGACGCGGACGCCAAGTCGGAATTGCTGGAAGCTGCCCAGCATGAACTAATGAAGCACCATTGGGACACTTTCTGCACAGAACCTCTATCGATTGCTGAAGGCGGGAAGGGCGTGATTGTGCCGGGATGTGTAGCCTGTCGAAAACTTCTCTACACGAACAACCAATATCTGAGCCATCTCGCTGTGGACGTGCTCCCGCAAATTCTCGAAGACGTTTTGAAGGATAACAAAAACTCGTGAGCCTACTCTGCGGCAGCCACGGATGACTTCGGTACATCTGATTCCCGCTTCAAATACGCCACTACACCCTTACAGGACACGCAAGCTCAAGGTGCATGATGAACCTCGCATTCAACAACATCTTTGAGAATCGTTTGCAGAGTTTTGGTTCATTGAGGGAAGTCTTCTGAAAGTTTGTGCCTTCATCCGCATTCCGGTCCCGCTCTAGCCGTCAGTTCCCAATCTGATGCCGCGTCGTGTTGAGCGATCGTGTCTTGTGTAGCGAATACCAAGTGAAAATAAGCTTCACTACAAGTGTAATTGTTTTACTTGCGGTACGTTCCTCGCCGGTTATTAAGAATAAATATCAGTATCATTTCTTCAATTTTACTTGACAGGAATATGACGTTCCGTTATATCGCAGCAACACCGTGGAGGAAATTATGATTCTCAGGCGACTTCTCCTTACCTTCGGTCTGCTAATGATTCCCTTTAATGTTCGATGTCAGCAGGCACCAGTTCAAAATCCACAAGCTGTTGCCTTAGCAGCGCAGGCGATGGCGGCGCTGACGGGCACAACTCAGGTTAACGACATAACATTGAACGGAACAGCGACGCGCACCGCAGGATCGGACGTTGAAACCGGAACGGTGGTTCTTGAAGCTTTGGGTGGACCTTACAGCCGAATGGATCTAACCCTTTCTACTGGAACACGCCACGAAGTGCGAAATTTATCGTCGAACTCGGCAGCTCAGGGTTACTGGATAGGGCCTGATTCGTCGTCCCATCCCTTCTCACAACATAACTGCGTGACAGATGCAGCTTGGTTCGCCCCTGTGCTATCCGTGCTTTCCCAGCTATCGAATCCGAATCTCGTAGTTTCTTACGTCGGCCAGGAAACGAAGGCCGGCGTTGCTGTTCAACACTTGCATTTCGCGATTCAGAGTTCCTCGCCCGACCCGACCGGTATCCTTCAAGGCCTCAGCGCTGAGGACGTTTACCTAAATGCCTCAACTCTTCTTCCCGTGGCACTCACTTTCAATGCGCATCCGGACAACGACGCCACTACAAATTTGGCAGTTGAAATCGACTACGGCTCTTATCAATCGGTAAGCGGCGTCTTGGTTCCATTCCAGATTCAAAAGCTCATAAACAACAGCGTTGTACTTAATCTGATAGTCAACTCTGCCGCGATAAACCAAGGACTGACTCCGGCTGATTTCTCCTAAACGACTGCGAAGGAGCCTGATATGCCAAGATTTCAATTCCAGCTTTGGTCATTCATAGTTGCGATGTTGATGATTTGTTCAGCTCCGTGTTTCGCGCAAGTCCAGACAGGAACGCCACCCTACGGCAGCTTTGGCGGCGGGCCGGACATCGTTAATCTGGGAAACTTGAACGTGCATTTGAATGTGCCTGTTTATAGCAGAGCAGGCCGTGGCACGCCGTTTACTTACAGTCTTGGATACGACACCTCGGTTTGGTCTCCCGTCAACTCCTCCGGCACTAGGGTTTGGACGCCCGCCTCAAACTGGGGCTGGACCAGTTCAACGGCCTCAGTTACGGGACATCTCTCCGCCAGGGTAACAAGTGCCCAAACTTGCCCAACGTATATCAACCCCCATCTGCCGCCAGTCGATGAGGAAACGATTTACACCTATACTTGGACTTATTACGACTCTTTCGGAGGCGTGCATCCGTTTATCGGCGATACTACGACGTGGACCTCTTCACCGTGCGGATCCGCTGGGTCTTCTAGCTTAAACGCGACGGCGACTGACGGCTCGGGTTACACACTGTCTGCGAATGGGGCATCTGGATCAGTCTATACGCGCAAAGGCACATTAATTGGCCCGCCAAATAACCAATTTTCGGGTGTTGGTACCTTGACGGATCGGAACGGGAACGTTATCAGCGTGGACAGTTCTGGAAACATCACCGACACACTTGGTACGGTCGCACTAGCTGTTGCAGGCAGTGGCACTCCTTCCAGTCCGATTACCTTCACGTATACTCCGCCGAACGGGACCCCCACCGCCTTTACTGCGAACTTTACGTCGCTGACGATTAAGACCAATTTCGGATGCAGCGGCGTTGCCGAATTTGGGCCCACTGCTGAGAATCTACTCACTAGCATTTCGCTTCCAGATGGAACCGAGTACACATTCACATACGAACAGACTTCTGGATTCAGCGGTGATTATACGGGCCGGCTGGCGAAGGTGACGTTGCCCACTGGCGGAACAATTACATACACGTATCCGGGATCGAACGACGGCGTTGAGTGCTCAGACGGCAGCACTGCGAGTTTGACTCGCACGGTCAACCCTGGAGGTGAATGGCAATACGCTCGGTCGGGTTCGGGCACGGCCTGGACTACGACCGTCACGGACCCCACTACGCCGACAAATAATCAAACGGTGGTCAATTTTCAGAGCGTGATTCCGGTCGCGGGCAGCGCGGCATCATTCTACGAAACCGAGCGCAAGATATACCAAGGCTCAACAACTGGCGTTCTGCTGAAGACGATTTTCGCCTGCTATAACGGGGCGGCATCACCTTGCAATTCCACTGCGGTTACCCAGCCGATCACTCAGCGCACCATTATCGGTCAGTGGCCCGGATCCGGTGGCTTGGAGTCAAAAACTAACATAACCTACAATTCCTATGGCTCGGTGACGGAGAAAGACGAATACGCGTACGGAGCGGGAGCACCTGGCTCGCTGGTACGCAAAACGCTGACCAGTTATGCGAGCTTAGGTAATAACATCGCGAGCATGCCGTCAACGATTACGATCGAAGATGGATCAAACAATGTAAAGCAACAAACGACTTACTGTTACGACGAAGGTACGCCGAGCGGCACATCGACATGCGCGGCTACAGGTCCTCCCACAGCGACATCGGGGACGCCCCAGCACGTCTCCGTTACCGGTTCGAGGGGCAATGTCACAACGGTCGCCTCTCTGGTGCAGGGTACAACGACCTTAGGCAAGACGTACACGTACTACGATACCGGCAACGTGCTGACTGCGACGGACACGAATGGAGCGCAGACGACCTACACCTATGGGACGAGCTCGTGCGGCAACTCGTTCGCTACGTCCGTAAGCGAGCCCCTCAGCCTGTCTAGATCGATGATCTGGAATTGCACAGGCGGCATTGAAACCTCCGTCACGGATGAAAATGGCAAAAATGTTTCGAAGACGTATAGCGATCCATATTTCTGGAGGCCCAACTCTTCAACGGATCAGGAATCCAACGTTACGAACCTTACATACAGCGCGCAAACCTCTGTGGAAAGCTCTCTGCTCTTCAGTAGTGCGTCAACCTCGGACGGCCTTACTACCGTTGACGGTCTGGGCAGGGTGCAAGTCTCGCAAATCAAGGAAAGTCCATCTTCAAGTACTTACGATTCGGTAGAGACCGATTTTGATATTGTAGGCAGACCATCGCGAAGAAGCCTGCCATACGCCGCAACCGCTGGACAAACGGACTCTTCTGCGCCAGCTACCAGCACTACTTACGACGCGCTAAATCGAAAGACTCAAACCAGCGACACAGAGACTCCGCCTCGCACGGTTACTTTTACCTACGCTCAGAACGATACATACCGGACACTTGGTCCCGCGCCAACCGGCGAAAATACAAAGCGGAAACAATTCGAATACGACGCCCTCGGAAGACTAACGTCGGTTTGCGAGGTCACCGGAACCACTGGCAGCGGCAGTTGCGCTCAAACTTCCCCCGTTACAGGCTTCTGGACGAAGTACACGTATGACGTTTTGAATAACCTTATTGGGGTTACGCAGAATGCACAATCCTCGGGCAGTCAACAAACGCGCACGTATGCTTACGATGATTTGGGCCGCATGACATCGGAAAACAATCCCGAGTCTGGGACAACTAGCTACACGTATGATACCGACGCGACCTGCGGCACCTCAAAAGGCGACCTCGTCAAAAAGATCGATGCTGTCGGAAACACCAGTTGTTACGCCTATGACTCTTTACACCGCCCCACCAGCGTGACCTATTCCGGTCCCTACTCGTCCAGCACTCCCAACAAGTATTTCGTTTATGACGCGGCAACCGTGAACGGTGTGGCCATGACGAATGTGAAAACCCGAATGGCCGAGGCTTATACAGCGACTAGTCCCACAGGAACTAAGATTACTGACATTGGGTTGAGCTACTCTGCTCGCGGGGAAAACAGCGACGTGTATGAATCCACGCCAAACTCCGGCAACTACTACCACACCAGCGCAACGTATTGGGCTAACGGTGTGCTGCACGTCCTTAGTGCAGCTTATGGCACCAGCAGCATAACTGGTTTGCCGACGTTAACGTACGGCCCTGACGGGGAGGGAAGAATTAATACCGTTTCTGCGAGCGCAGGCCAGAATCCTGTAACAAGCACTGCGTACAGCGTGGCAAGTCTGATCACAAACGTAAGTTTTGGATCGTCCGATAGCGATTCATTTACGTATGATCCAAATTCTAACCGTATGACACAGTACGAGTTCTCGGTAGATGGTCAGAATGTGATCGGAGAACTAACTTGGAATCCGATTGGCACTCTTGAAGATCTCGTTGTTACAGATCCCTTCTTCAGTAGCGGGAATCAAAGCTGTTCATATACGCACGATGACCTCGTTCGCATTGCGAGCGCAAATTGCGGATCCTCTTGGTCACAAACTTTCAGTTACGATGCGTTTGGGAACATCAGCAAGAGCGGAACCGTCTCTTTTCAACCGACCTACTCTTATCTGACGAATCATATGACACAGGTTGGGAGCTCCACTCCCACTTACGACGCAAACGGCAACGCCACGAACGATACTGCTCACACATACAGCTGGGACGCCGCGGGCAAAGCGGTAACTGTGGACGGCGTTAGCCTGACTTACGATGCACTTGGCCGCATGGTCGAACAGAACAAAAGCGGTACCTATAATCAAATGGTGTACACGCCAACTGGAGGAAAGCTTGCGATTATGGACGGTGCGACGTTGCAAAAGGCATTTGTTCGGTTAACTGGCCGTTCGCAAGCTGTCTATACTTCGACTGGCTTGGCCTACTATCGACATTCGGATTGGATTGGTAGCTCGCGATTCGCATCGACGCCAACGCGGACTATGTATTACGATGGGGCATATGCACCGTTCGGTGAAGTGTATGCACAAACGGGAACAACCGATCTTTCATTTACGGGCATGAACCAAGACACCGTCCCGAATCTCTACGATTTTCCCGCTCGCGAACTCAACGACATTCATGGTCGCTGGCCCTCGCCCGACCCAGCAGGTATGAAATCTGTTAGACTTCGCGATCCGCAGAGTTGGAACCGATACGCCTACGTGGGAAACAACCCCCTTTCTTTTACGGATCCAACCGGCATGAACAAATGTTTCTCGTCGCAGCACCCGCTACCCTGTGAGGCGGGCGGAGGAGCAGACATGGCGTCCACGAACGGCATGGACATAATTCTTGCCGTCGATCTGGGTCTCGGAGGCGACGATGGTGAGGAGGGCCCGAGCGGGCCCCTGATCTTACAGAGTGGCGGCTCATCAATATCTGACTTGTGTCCAGGCGGAGTTTGCCCCACGCCATCACCCAATATTCCAAACAATTCCTTAATCTGGGTCGCAAACGCTCCTCCCAACATCGATGCTCAGCCTGACCCGTACATCGCAGTTGGCGCGGACGCACTAAATTTAGCCGGCGAAGCCACCGGTACCTCATGGCTCACAGATTTGGGCGTGGCCATAGGTCTGGGGAATGATCTAAGTGTCTCGAACACAATATTGACTACGATGGCGTTAGTTCCTGTGCTAGGCGAGGCGGTTGGTGCGCTAACACTAATTCAAGATGTCGGGTCGTTGGTTGGAAATTGGATAACGAACAACGTCACAGGCCCTGCGCTCAACGCAGCGCCGCCACAAGAGGTCGACTATGGAAGTGGACAGCTGGGGGCTAATCCTGGGTTGATGGATGGTGGCTGTCAAGACGTGGGCTGCCCCTAATAAAACTCGGTGCCGCAGTGACAACTGGGGAATTCTTTCAACACAAGCAGGAGGAAAGGTAACGTTGCTGATGCCTCATTCGGACTTAAGGCCGCCGTATGGTTTGTTAATGTTTGGGCTCTTCTTATTGGTTCTGGCTGTAGGTGGGACGTGCACCGGAGAAGCGTGGGCATACTTTGGTCAAGTGGTCTACCGCGACAAAGAACCGAAGCAGTTTTGGCGGCTAGTCGCAATGCATTATCTCGTGGGAGTTTGTTTCATTGGATACTTCTTGTATAAGGTCTATCTTGGCAGGTCTTAGGACAAGATCCAAGGCATACGGAACCGCGAAATTCGCAATATGATTCTATTTTAGGATGTGCCCAGGGCAAAACCGATGAGGAATGCACGTTTTGGCTGGGTTGTTTTCTGCGCATTAGCCGCCACATTGGGTTGCGCGCTTTTCTATCGAGCAAGACATTCGCCCTCTCCGGACTGGAACGGCTCCTGGAAAATGAATCCCTCAAAGGGCAACTTTCAGGGCTCGATTTTTACTATCTCGACTTCTGCCGACGGTGAGTATCGCTACGACAATGGATATTCGAGTTTCACTTTTCGCTGCGATGGGAAGGATCGACCGACAAGGGAAAATCGCACGCAAGCCTGTGTGAAAAGCAGCGACACAGTGTTGGACCTGACCCAAAAAGAAAATGGCGTAAAGACCAGCGTGATTCATTGGGGGCTTTCAGGTGACGGAACGGCTTTTACGTCGACGGCGACCGCATTTCGTCCGACTGGTCCTGTCATTACAGGTCAGGTCGCCGCTTCGCGAGTGTCGGGCTCCAGTGGCTTTGCTGGTCAGTGGCGGGACCCGACCTACCTTCAGCAGCATGCCGATTTGACGCTGAGTCTCGACACTCAGACCTTGCATATCGGCTATCCAAGCGTTGGTCAATATATTGACGCACCGTTAGATGGAGTTGACGCGGCGGTGCGTGGGCCTCACGTTCCAGAGGGAATGACCTATGCGGTACGGCTGGTTAGACGACGCGAGATTTCCATTCTGGCGAAGCGCAATGGCAAAGTTGTCACGCAAGACTCTCTGGAATTGAGCAACGATGGAAGAGTCATTACCTACTCTTGGTGGAATCCAGATCGACCAACTAACAAGAGTACGTTTGTCTACGAAAGGAAGTAGATGCAGTCCTCAACTGATGAAGTTGTCTGACCCTTCTCACCGGTAGACTTGGTAGCAGACCGACGACCAAGGCTCGGAAGAAAGGAGCCGAGCGATGAAAAATTATAGGCTGTGACCCACCGGCTCCTTTGTCCAAGACATTGAGCGTCGCACTGTAGTCAATTCCCTAATCCTGCTGATGTGAATTGGACTGTGAACGTGCACGTCCTGCCAGGGTGGAGTTGAAGATTGGGACTGCTCTGCAAGCATGTGCTCTGAGAACCGCTACTGAAGAATGCAGCTTGCTCCTGCCCAAATCGTGAGCGTTCCTGTTCCCATGTTTTCCGCTTGGAGTTGGAGAGTTCCTGCTGTTGAGCCGTTGGTGAACTGGAAATAGAATTCAGCGCCCAGTTGAATGTTGCTACCTGAAACATCCGAATTTCCAATGGAAGAGGGCCACGCACCGATACCGTTAGAGCCGATGTTATGCTCGCCAGTCGCATCGTAACGAAGTTCATACACACCGCCCGCCAGACTCCCTGGGCCGCTTACGCTCAGTTGAAGCCCTCCGGTTCCTGTGGAATTGGAGTACGGAAGCCAGCATTTCAGCGTTTGGCTGGCATTTGCTGCGATGGACCAAGACATCCCGGAAATATTGGAAGCGGTGGTAGTTGCGTTGGTGTAGTTGGAAGCAAGAATCTGCTGGCTTCCGCCTCCACCGCCGCCGCTCGCCGCAATCGTGATTCCGCCGGCACTGTTCGTGATGGTGATATTTGATCCCGCCGTAATCGTGGCGGGAACGCACGCCGCACCCGTAGAACCGATGCAGACTTCTCCGTTTGTTAATGCCGCGGTAGAAGTAGGAGCGCCGCCCGTTCCGCCGCCCAGAAGTATTCCGTACTGCGTAAGCAGTCCCGAAGAAGAAAGCACGCTGGAAGATGATGCGTAGGGAATGCCGCCCGATGTCAACGTCAGGTTGTAATTCAATATTCCGCTGCTGGTAACGGGCGATCCGGTTACTCCGAAAATTCCCGAAGAAGATGCGCCGTTTATTTGCAAGGCAACGCTTGTCACTGGAGTTGCAACCGTGCTTGGATTTTGCAAAATAAATTGAGTGCCGTCGTACATCGCCCAATAAACAGGGCCATTGCTCGAATTTACTACCAAATCTCCCGAGGCGAGATTAGCAACTGCGCCGCCGGCAGAAAGCGTCTTATCTAAATTCTTGACACCCGTGGCACAAACATTGAGCGTAGAAGTGCTGGTATTGGCGTGCGCCACAGTAAAAGAAACAATCAAGCCAATCGTGTATCCGGAAATCCCCCCTGCAGGACAAACAAGATATGTGTTAGCGACCGTTCCGGTATCGGCGGCATATTCATTCGGAGAAAAATCCGAGGTGGAAAGAAGTTGCGCTGCCGGCGTTCCGCCGCTCGTTGTTCCCCAATATTGATGCGCTCCAAAACTGGAAAAAGGCGGAGCGAATTGTACGGCGGTAAATTCTCCTGTCGAAGCGCTGTACGATTCCGCGCAGGTTGGGCTTGAACCGCAATCGGCCAGCATGGAAAGTGTCGGAACAACCGGCATGTAGTAATGCGTAGAATTATCGCTATAGAGAATGGCGAAAGCTCCGCTGGGAACATTTGCTGAAGTTGCTCCGTTGATGGTATTGGAACCAGAAACAGAAACGGTTACGTCGCCAGAAGCGTTAGGAACGAAAATATCGGTAAAGAAATTGCTTCCCAACGGTGTCGGCAGATTGATGGTTGTGTTTCCTGAATTTGTGACGTATTCAAGCGAAGCCCTGTCGCTCGCACCAAGAGAAACCGGCGAAGAGGCTTGCGTGACGATAGGCACGCCGATATTGCAATTCACAAAATGCAGAGAGCTGTTGAAGCATCCGATCTGCCCCGCAACCGTACTTGTAAAATCTCCCATCACGGGATTTGCGCCCAGTCCAACAGTCGAAATTCCCTGAATCGCCGTAGCGGAAACCCACTGTGCGAGTTGTGGACTGGCTGGCGTGCCGGAATTGAATACGTTTCCGTAAGCTCCCGTCGTGACAGCGAAAGTACAGTCAGTTCTGGTCGCGCTGCCGTTGTCCACGCAGGTAATCGTTTCGTTCGTTCCAGAGATCAGGTTTACTTTTGGTTCTTGCGTGAGCGATGTTCCGGCGGCTTGCAAGGTTTGGTAATAAAGCGTGGGCGTTCCAGTCAGGGAAGAATAGGCGAGGGTGGTTTGTGTAAATGCGCCCGTGGTTGAATTGTAGGCGGTCAAAACATCATTCGATACCGCAGGGGTATTGGCTGGAAGCGTAGGCGTACCGCTCAAGCCAGAATACGGAACAGTGCAAGTCGCACCGAGTACGCAACTGACACCGCTGACAGTTGTGGAAGAATTCGCCAGGCCTGAATTTGTGAGCGCCCCCGAAATTGCATAGGTAACATTATTCCCAACGGGATTCGATGCAACCAGCGTGATGCCATCCACCGCCGAACCTGAAACAAAATTAACAGGAGAGCCGAGCGCCGATCCGCCGTTGACTGTGATTGTGGAGCCGGAAGAAGAACCATTCGCCGCAGAAGTAACAATCCCTTGCGCGTTTACCGTGATATTC
Organism: Acidobacteriota bacterium; assembly: GCA_013287135.1. GTDB lineage: Bacteria > Acidobacteriota > Terriglobia > Acidiferrales > UBA7541 > Palsa-295. Next base: position 19,412 of record JABDEK010000060.1, read on the forward strand.
GCGTTCGTATAGCTTCCGGGAGTGACAGCGCTGGTTGGAAGTTGCGCGTTGGTCAACAATCCTGAAATATTGGAGAACGCAGGCTGGACTTGAGTAAACGCACCCGACGTAGAATTGTACGCGGTGATAAATTCATTGGTAACCGCAGGAGTGTTCGCGGCGAGTGTCGGAGTTCCCGAAAGGCCAGAATAAGGAATGGTACATGATCCGCCGAGAGTACAAGTTGCAGTGCTGACAGTTAGAGATGGATTCGCTAGACCAGCATTCGTCAGGTTTCCCGTAACCGCGAATTGAATATTGTTTCCGCTGGAATTTACCGCCACAACCGTCAGTCCGTTTACGATGTCGGAACCTGTTCCAGTCTGGAAATTTACGGGCGAGCCGAGCGTTGCTCCGCCATTGACTTCAATGTTGGAACCGCTGCCGCCTGAACCGGAAGCAATGGCAGTGACGATGCCTTGCGCATTAACGGTGATATTTGTATTGGTGTAAGAACCTGCTGTCGCACCGCTCGTCGGTAGTTGTGAATTAATGAGTGTTCCGCCGATATCGGAAAAGGCGGGTTGAGACTGGGTGAAAATTCCAGTGGAAGAATTGTAAACGCTCAACCATTGGTGAGAAATGAGTGGAGTATTCGCGGGTAAGGTGGGAAGTCCAGTCAGGTCCGCATAGGCTGGCGAGCAGCTTACCCCGCCTAGCGTACAAGTTGCGCCACCTACGGTTACCGAAGAATTCAGTAGGCCCGCGTTTGTGAGTTGCCCTGAAATTGCGAAAGTAACATTGGACGCACTGGGATTCGCTGCATTGATGGTAATGCCATCCACAGCAGAGCCGTTGGCAAAATTCACCGTTCCCGTAAGTCCGCTTCCACTGTTGACGGTGATATTTGCAACCGTCGCTGCTCCGTTCGCCGCCGCCGTGATGACTCCCTGTTGATTGACGGTAATATTGGCGTTGGAATAATTTCCCGGCGTAACTGTTGTAGCCGGAAGCATGGCATTGGTGAGAGAACAAAAAACAGGAACAGCACTCGCGTTCGTACAATTTCCTAGAACGGTATTCGCATTTTCGGCAGCAAAAGCGACGTTGATATTTCCATTGGCAACCAGCGGAGAATTTGAGAATACTAAAATCGAACCTGTCTGTGTTAACCCTATGCTCGTGATTCCCGCCACGTTTTGCAGCCAGGAAATTACGCCCGTTGAATTCTCAGTAAGAATTCCCGTTCCCGAACCGTTGTATCCAGCAATAGTCGTCCATCCGGTTCCGGGATTCCAATAAGGAACGTCACCCGCCCTTACCGGGCCAGGGAAATAAGTAGCGATAGGAATGTTCGCCAAGTCTCCAGCGACAAGCGTGCGGCAGGCTGGCGGCGCGGAAGAAGAATTTGCAGGAGATGCGACAACGCAGTTTCCGGCAACGGCGGCGAAATCAGACAGTGCAGGTTGAGAGAGTTGCGGCACGCCAGAAGTGTTTATGGAGTTAATCCATTCATGCGCGACAGCAGCAACCGCTTCGACACCACCAAGTCCCGAAAGTGTTGGCGCGGGAAGATCCGTAGCATTGAGCACGCCATAAAAAGGCGCAAGCGGAGATGTGCCATTTCCCTGCGAGATCAAAAACTCGCGCTGAACGGTTACGTTTCCAACAAGCTCCGTAGGAGTCCCGGCGCTTCCGCCATAAATCAGCGAACCTACCCCGTGCATAGGATTGGTTAGTCCGCCCGGATAGCAACTCGATCCATTCGGATTCACGCATTCCATGATTCCAGCAACGGAGTTGTAGCCAAGCCATGCAGAACCAGTCGGAGGATAAGAACCGATGGGAAGAGAAGCTGCTTGCCAGGTTTGAAATCCGATTACGTAGCCATTGGTTTGCAGAACATAGCTATACCCAAAATTCGTAATCTGCGCATCGGTTAGGTTCGTCCAATCAACAGAACCGTCATCGGGAATCTCTTTTTCTTCGGTGTAAGTAACCGCAGGGATATTCCCATCCACAGACCCTTGCATTCCGCCAGTCATGTGATAGACAGTTCCGGTAGGCTGCGCGCCGTAATTAGGAATCAGGTTTACGCCCGTAGTTCCCGAGGTGTTGACAATCTGTCCATCGGAACAACGCACAAAGCCGCGCACGCGCGAGGGTAAATAGGTCGTACCCTTCCAGCGCATATCCACGGGTTGGGCGAGAATCTGGTTCCAGGGGGTGAAGTCAAGTTCTCCGCAGACAGGAGTACCGTTCACGATTTGAAGAGTCTGGATTCCGACTGCTGCAGGAGGCTGTCCACCTGGACCGAGGAAGGTTCCGGTTACGTTGGTTTGGGCGCTCGCTGTTCGCAGGTAGGCGAACAGGCACACAAACAGAAAAATGAAACGCAATGTTTTCATTGAATGAATCACTCCCTCTGGGCATATTTCGGATCAGAAAATGCAAATGACGGTACTTGGTTTTTCGTATCAAGAAATTCGAACGACAGGAAATAATGGAGCGGTGCCGCTTGAATCACGGGGTCGGAGTTCCCCGCGACGAGGCGCGACTGCCGCTCCTGTGCGATACCGGGTTATTTCGTATCTTCGGTCCCCAGCACGGCTTCGCCCGTCACCGAACCTGTGCAACAAATTCAGTCGAACTCCTGGTTTTAAGATTCTTAAAATTACGGGATCACGCGAACGACAAGGGACTGAAGGTTCATGGTCTGACCTGAAACCATTGCGGTTGTTTCCTGCACGCTAACCGTTTCTGCGGTGGTGGTGTTGTAAGTAACCGTGCTGGCATTGTTGAATCCTTGCGTCAACCCACCGCCGCCGGCACCATTTTCTGTTTGTATATTTCCTCCCGCGATTGCAGTTCCAGAACTTCCCGTGGTGGTGATTAAGATTCGGCAGACCCCATCGAAAACACCGTTGGTCTGCGATGCAGTGAGCGCAACTGCCGTTGTGGCTGCTGGACATTCTCCAGTCGTTCCGCCGGCATTTATTTCAAAATTCAATTTCGGGCTGGATGTTGCACTGGTAGTCCAGACACCATGAAAATAAATTTCGATGACCGTTCCTGCGGCAAGGTTCGTACTCGGCACAGAACAGGTCGTAGCGAATGCGCCCGCAGAAGTAATCTGGTCAGACGTTGAACTCGCGTAACAGGTGTTGTCGCTTGCATATGCTGGAGCCGCACCAGAGCCGCCCGATTTAAATGGTTGACCAGCCGCACCAGCCGACGATGTCGAAGAAAATGCTGTAGCGCTGGTTGCGTAAAGAGGAGCGTACGTTGTGGCCCCGGAAAGTCCGCCGCCCCCAGCAACCCATGACGGCACACCCGAAGATGTTTCCTGCAGAACTTTCGTTCCCGAAGTATTTCCCGCGAGGATCGACCACGCAGTACACCCTGAGGAATAAGCCGAACAATAAACGATATCGCCCGCTTCTGATGCGGTAGGAAATAGATTTATGAGCGCATTCGCTGCGGATGTGGCGTTCGTTCCGCCAGCGCCGATTCCGAGCGTGCCGCTAATATCCGTAAAGGCAGGTTGCGTCGAGGAAGGTACGCCCGAAGTCGAGATAGCGTTGATCCATTGGTGAGAAGTCGCAGCAAGAGATTCTATTCCGCCAAGCGACGATGCACCGGGATTCGGCAACTGCGCTGCTGTAACACTTCCTGAAATATCGGTGAATGCAGGCTGCGCTTGTGAAGGCACACCAGAGGTAGAAATTCCGGTAAGAAAATTATGGGCCACGACACTTAAAGATTCGACTCCTCCCAACGTAGTTGCCGAAGGATTCGGAAGCATCGCGCCTGTGATAGAGCAGTAAGACGGCGCGCCGCTCGATCCTGTGCAGTTTCCAAAGACTAAATTTGCCGCTCCATTAGAAAGTGTGAACGTCAGCGCCGGCGTACTCGTAGCAGTTGCTACGCTCGACGCAAACAGTGGCGAGAGATTTCCCGCGCTGAAAGTGGTAACTGTTCCACCGCTTCCGCAAGGCGTCCAAAGTGCTTGCGTATCGCCGGAATTTGTTTCAAAACAATTTACGCCGCCAGTGGGTGCGCTAGAGGAAACCGCAAGACCTTGGATCGATGTCGCATTTCCACTCGATCCGCCGCTGAGTATTGTATTTTTCACGCTCATTGACGGCGGCCCATTAGCCTCAACGGCCACGAATGTGAATGGCCCGGCAGTTGTTGCCTGAATTGTTCCGATTGCTTGGCCATTGGCAAAAGATCCGCTGAAGAGAAACCGTGTCCCCGCTGGATAATTCAACGCGGTCGAAGTGCCTGCGAGCGTGATCGAAAAGACAGCCGAAGGAGATGCAGCATTCTCTTGTACAAGAATTTGGTTATAGTTTCCGTCAGCCGTTATTGTGAGTGGGGAATTGGTTACGCTCAATGTCTGGACATGGTTCTGCGCCTGGACAACGTTGGCAGAAACCAGGAACAGACACACCTGCGCCAAAACGAAAAGAATTCTTTTCATTGAAATGACTCCTAATTTTTGATTTGTGTTTAATTACGCGAACGACTGCGAAGAAACGCGAACAGATTCGACGATGTGATACAGCAGCGAGTTTCTGCCCATCGTATCTCCTAATGGGAAACAGAAAGTACTCGGTCCACGAGAGCCGTGAAGGGTATCGAACTCCGTGCTTTTAAAGGAGCGTTCTGTTATTGCTTTCCAGCGAGGGCTGCATCAAGTGTCACCAAGAACTTTCCGGTGTCTGCGTAATAATTGGGATAGGCAGCACGTAACCTCCTGAATGAGCTAACCCATACCAGCACAGCGTCAAGGTTGGAATTTTTGGATTTCTCTATCTCAGCTATCGCTTGCATAGCATCTGTTCTTTCTTTGAAACCTTGAGCTTTTACTGTATTTTGAGACATATCTAAAACGAGTAACAATAACTGAGAGTCTTTCATATGTTGGCTACGTAGCGTCTTTAGCGCATCAGCCCAGCCACGTAGCCTTTGGTGAACTTTCAAGGAATTAGATGCATCTCGTAATTCCCTTATAAGTTCAGCGTTACTTGTGGGCGTATTCGGCACCAAAGGCGTTTGCTCTCGGGTAGCTAACGCAGAACCCATCAAAGAGAAAAAGCGCCTCCACTCGGCAGGTCCAGCTCCGAATTTAAGCGGAGCTCTTGTGAAAGTTGTCACGGTTTCAACCGCAGTGGCAAATGAATGTTGTAATTGGGTCCGCAGCTGAATCTCAATTCTCTGCCGATCCCAAGGAACAAACAGTTCAGAGTGTGAATGATATCGTTCAACGATATGAATGCCCCTGTATCCATCAGTTTTGGGATTTTTGATATAGTCGTCACATTTTCGGGAACCTTCACTTGGAAGCAGCGGGGCTTCACCCCCATACATTTCGAACAGAAGCTGAACAGCATTTACATTCGACAAGATCGCCCGACATCCTCCCAGGTCCTGCATCTGCGAAAGTTTCATAGCTGATTCGCGGGCCAACTTATTCATTATGGAGGGAAATCTTTTCAAACGTCTCGCGACGATTACGTGCTTCTCTATCTTTTGAGCGCGATTGCGCAAGGCTCTTTGAACGCTGGTCAGAGGAAAATCGTGGCTTGTCCTCCAGTTCTCAAGTATGCCGAACTGTTTACTCCATTCTTCGTGCGAGTCGGTATCTTCTGAACTAACCCACCAATTCTTGAGATACTCTCCGGCTCGGTCAATCGCACCTTTGCCGTATTCGCGTTTTATCCAGTCGGCCATATCGAATTTGCAAAAGCTATAATCACTCAACCCTTGCAATGAGTCGACTATATTATTGCCCACATATCCTCCTGAGGAACGCGCGCGTCAGAGTGTGTTCCTGTGAAAGAGTTAAAGCGGCACCGATAGGGAACGGCACTTGGGGGAATGCCGGACAGGCTCGACGCCGCTTCATGCGGTCCCCGATGAAGGCTTACTCTGGCCGGGTTCCCGCTTCGCCTGCGCGCCAGAACTTGTACAAAAAGAATTAGGAGCCGATGCTGTTTAACGCCGCGCCGCCTTTACACGAGCGGACGCCCTTGCTTCAAAAGCAGCGTTGACTTTCTTTATAGAGGCTTCGAATCGACGGATGATGATCGTAGAGACCTTGCGCACTTCATTTTCATATTGTCCCAATAGCTTTTCAGTGACGGGGACGAACACATTTCCAGGCATTTTGTTATCCGTGGCTAGACGGTTGAAGAGATCGATCTCCGTGTCTAGGTCATTCATTTCCTTGTAGGCGTCGGACTGTTCGCTCAACAAGATATCGATGAATTCCAATTCTGTTTTTTCAGATGTGAGGGCGTGAGTAATCTGGGCGTTAAGTGGCGCAATCAATTCCCCGTGAACTTTCAACCATATTGCGACTCTGTGAGCTCTGATTCGATCGCGTTCGACCGAAAAACGGTTAAACTTTTTATCTTTCACAACTTGAATGCCGCGGTCCGCAGTTTTTTCCTGGGTGGCGAAACCGGCGATGATGGCCTCTGAATCTTTTCCTTCCACATCGGCATGGTTCCGCTCATGTTGCGTACTAGCGATTGATTTCCTGCGAGTTGCATTATCCTTAGCCGTTTTGAATTGATCCTCCTGCTTATTCAATTCGTTAATCTCCATTTCGAACTCATGTAGCTTTTTGTGGTCCACTGAAAGTTCTCCTTTTTGGAAACCCCGTTTTGTGTTCGTAATGATTCCGCAATCTAGGTGTAGAAACTTTTGAGCAATGCCGATCCAATGCCTATGCGATCTCGCGCACAGGGGGTCGCACGACATTGCTCGCTCGAAAAACGTTTTGCAGCCCAGCCAGGGCCTCCGGCACGTTTTCTCGTTCGCGCACCTCTGCCGAAACTTGTCGAATTTTAAGATTCTTAAAACTGAGGCAGGTTCACTGTCAGATTCTTACTTTTAAACGCGTATAGCTGTTTCCAGAGTCGAAGACGCTGGCAGAAATATTCTCGTAATTCCGCTGTTTGCCCACATACGGTGTGTTTCGGAATCTCATCCACAGCCGCGCGGATGTCGCCCTCGGTTAAGCTGGCAACGCCACCGAGGATGTTGAATAATTCCGAATGGCGGTCAATGAAATCGAAAAGTCTCTGTAGACTTTCGCCGCTCTCAAAGTACGCATGCACATGGTCAATCGAAATTAATTCACCGTGTTTTGTCGTCAAAATATTGCCGAAATGGGGTGTGCAGCGGCAGGCTAAGAAAAAATGAGCCGTGCAGACGCGAAGATACGCCGGCCCGTCAATATTCATCGATTTCTCGATCCGTTCAATTTCATCTGGAGTAGGGTTGAATGCTACGTAATATTTATCCCTTGCCTCAACTTTGTTGTCCGTACAATTCTTGAGTATTTTCCGAGTTACGTAATCAAGGGTCGCGGCGTGTGGAACAAGTTTTGATGCCAGGCACCAGCCAAGTGGAACCGCTCCGGGATTCCAAGTAAGGTTTTGCCCCTGCGCCTGTCGGTCGAATTTAACTATGTAGTCGTCCGAAAGCTCGCGCGCCTGTTCAGCACTGCAAACAAACTGTTCGTCAACGGCGCGAATTCCGAGCCGCCGCATGATACCCCCGCTAAAAAATTCCATAGCATACGGGTTGATCCGATTGGTCGAACGCTTCCCTGACAAAAGCCATACGCTTGAAATTCGAAAGGCTGGTGTAGCCCAAAGCTCTTCGGCCTGGGCTCTGGCGTTCTCCAGGGGAATGCCGGGAAACTTTTTGAGCAGACGGCCTGTCAGGTCGTTTATTGGAGAATGCATTTTTTCACACCCGCCACAGCGCGCCGGCTTCGGCGATAATCCTCGCTCCTAAGGCAGCGGACGGGCTGCAATAAGTAAGCCGTGGGTCAGCTTCCATTTCGCTTCGGCGTTCGCCATTGGCGTGCAATTCTTTCCATAGTCTAAGGCGCTTACAGAAATACTCTGCAAGACCCGCCGTCGAACCGCAGGCGCTGTGATGGGGAATTTCCGAGACCGACTCGTGGATGTCTTTTTCTGTTAGAGCACTTACTCCGTCAAGAACTTTGAACACTTCTGAACGTCTATCGATGAAATACATCAATTCGCGAAGGTCATCACCCTTCTCGAAATATCCGCGTGCGTGGTCAATCGAGAAACATTCGCCTTTCTTGTTCACCAAACAATTTCCGAAATGGGGTGCCGAACATCCGATGAAGACCCTTGCTGCACATATCGTCAGATACTTTTTTCCATCCAGTGCCATAGCAGATTTTATGAGTTCGATTTCCGATTCTGTAGGTCTGAAATCGCCGAAGAATTTATCAGCAGGCTCGCAAGTCTTTCCCAGAGCTTGGGCTATCAGTTCTTCAAGTGCCTGGTCGTTTTGTGCGTGTATTGCGGCGCTTTCCCGCAACCGCTGCGTACGTACGCTCTGGCTCGTGACGAGTTTTCGTGCAATATAGTCGAGACTCGCTGAGTCTGGCTCAAGTCTAGAAACCAAACACCAGCCGGTTCTGACCGCATCTGCGTTCCAGGCTATGTTGCGCGTGCTCTGCGAATCGGGGTTCCATTTAAGACTGTTGGAATTCCCGGCAACTTTCACGACAAAATTGGCAGGGAGCGATCTGGCTTCGTGGTCACTGCAAATTCTTTGCTCGACAGTGCGGATGCCCAGTCGTCGCAGAATGCCTTGCGCAAAGAATTCCAGTGCAAATGGATTCATGGACTTGCGCTGCCGCATGGTCTGAATGAGCGGATCGGTGGAATTGGGACGAAACTCGGCCATAACCCGGGCGTGGTACCAAGGCTGA
>JABDEK010000061.1 GCA_013287135.1 Acidobacteriota bacterium
ACACGCGGACATCGCCACCGAGCGGACCCACAGCGGTCCAAGTCTGGGCATTGGCGGGGATGCTGAGGACACAAAAAGTGAATATAACTACCAAAGCTAATCGCGGCGTGAAGCAAAGAGAAAGCATATCGTTTAGATGCCAGGGCTTGCGTGCGGGGAACAGACCACTGGGACCTGCCAGGATTCTAGAGCAGTTCGAGGCCCAGGGCGCCGACTCACTTACTAACAGCGAAAGCTACCGCAAGCAGTCTTCAAACTGACGATATCCGGCATTTCACAGATTCAAAATGTCGCGCCTTCCGGCACCAGAATAATTTCCACGCTCCGGCCTTCTTTCCCTCCGCTGGTATCAGTGCGGACATCCACGCGCGAGGCATCTACGGTCCTTTTGTCGATTAAATATTTCTTCGCACTATCGGCACGCTGAGCCGCCAATTTCTGCGCTCCACGCTCCTTGGCGTCCGCATAACCCACAACAACGATTTTCGCTTTTGGATCACTCTGCAAGCGAACGGCGACATCGTCCAAAGTTCGCTTGCAGACGTTGTCCGCACGGGCACTGTTCAGGCCGAAAGAACATTCGCTGATTTTGCTGGCTTCTGGTGCGGGTGGCGGAGCCTGTACCGTCACAGTCGTAGAACAATCGCACGCGCTATGGACGCCATTCTCTGCGCGTCCTGTCACCGTGTACGTTCCAGGAGCGAGGCCCGAAGTATCGAGTTGAACGCTCGCCCCCGTTCCAATGATCTGCCCGGCATTCGCCTGCCAGGTGTAGGTAATGGGAGTGCCCGAGACGTCGTTCACAACCGCCGCGATCGTAGGACGCTCACCTGCGTTCACGGACGAAGGATTCGCGGTGCACGACATCGTGGGCGCGGCTGGTGCCGGCTTTGGACGAACAGCAATGGAAGTTGAGCAGCTGGCGTTATTGCCTGCTCCGTTGTCCACTCGCGCGGTGAGGTTGTAGTTCCCTGCCCCCAATCCGGTCGAGTCCCACCGCACATACGGGCCTGCGCCAGAAATATTTCCGCCAGAAGCAGTCCAGGTGTAATTCAACGGCCTGTCATTCGCGTCAGTTGCTGTCGCGGTCGCTGCCACACTTTCATTCGAGCCTTCCATTACGGAGGATTTCTCCGCGGAACATGAGGCTGTCACGTTGTCAGGCGGCAGCGGCTTTTGCGGCCAACGTGCAAACGCTACTTTCACCACGAAACCGTTGCGGTCTTCATGGTTCGTCAAATTCAGGTTGTAACGGTAGGCAACGTCGAGCGCTAAATTCTTCAGGGCATACACGCGGAATCCCATCACGCTATCGACTGGGTCGCGCGCGCCGAAGGTCGTATTCTGAATTGGCTTGCCAACGTAAATCAGCCCGTCGTATTCCGTAATGATCTGGAAACGCTTCTCCGGAAATATCTGCAGGCCCGCTCCGATGGGCATCTGATCAGCAAGTTTCAAAACCGAAGGCGTAGGCGCGCCGTTGAAGACGACTGTGTAATCCGACTGACGCGTAAAGCGATAAGCCCAATTTATTGTTGCCAGGATGCTGTGGTGAAACAGGTTCTTGCTGGCTTCCAGTCCGATTCCATAGTTGAACATTCCAGATTGCACTTGATTCGATAGCAAAGTGGAATATCCCGTCTGCGTGGGAATGTAGAAATCGTTGCGAATCGAGAGGCTGATGGGTTTGCCGCGCCTCTCAGAGAGCAACCCAATTTTGAATCCCAAATCTATTTCACCGACTCCGCCACCATTGTGCGAAGCGAACGGATAATCCTCCACGTAAGCGGGGGCGCAACCGGTGCACGGGAGAAACGAGTTATAAATGGTATTTCGGTATTGCAAGCCATTTGTGGAATTCAGACTCAGCAGGCTTGGCTGGTCCACGTGAATGTGCTCATCGGCATCGATCGAGAGGAAAACCGTGAACCAATTGGTGAGCCCGACGCCGAACGATGGAATTACTTGCAGGACGGTGATATCGCCCGGCATTCGGGAAATCTTATTCACGCCAGCGACGATGTCGAATCCACCTTTTGGAAGTGTATCGCCGGTACCGAGGGTAAATAGCCCGGGCGTTCCATCTAAAGCCGGCATCGGAACCCACTTGTGCGGCTGATCCTCCGGTGGCGCGCTGTTGGAAGCGGCGCTTGGTGCTAAGGACGCAGATTGTGCAGTAGCGCTACCGACGTCAGAAGAGGTACTTGCGTTTGTAATGTTAACCGATTTTTTCGCGTTCGGGTCGCTCGAGGAAGCGGAGGGAGTGGTGGCGTCTTTATCCTTCGGTTTGTTGTCGTCAGCCAAGGTTCGATTCGAAATTAGGAAAAGAGCTGACAAAAATAAAATTGTTGCACGCGCTCTGAATGTCATTACCCCTCCTTACTTCAGGTGAATCGAACTCTTGTTGACCTGGCGCCTAAGCTGCAATCCAAGACGGCGGCATATTTAGGGAAGTTACATGCACCCGCGGATTTTGACGCCGGGACCCGACAAGTTGGCAGCGACCCGCCAGGAGCAGATCGCCAAAGCGGGACGAGTATAATTCACGGCTACGGCTTCCAAAACTATTTTTTGCAACTTCTTCGTGCCAGAAGGGTTTAGTTCCCCGGCAATCTCTGCATATCGCCGGGCCACTCGTGCAGCAGCAGGGGCCATCTGAAATAAGCGGGTTGTTTCTTTCAAGCCGAAGAGTGAGATTAAAAGTGGGAGGTTTTCATGTCACGTAGAATGCAACTTCTGGCCGTGCTAGTTCTTTTGTGCTCGCTCGGTTTATCCGCACAAGCCGCGCAAGATTCCGGTTCGCAGAACCCGAACGTCGCGCCGTATGAAGTTCACGCAGGGACGCGCTTTTTGGTGGCCCTTCGCGACAAATTAAGCACAAAGGATGATAAGCGCGGGAAGCATTTTAGCGCTCGAACGCTCGAGGAAATTGTTTCAGCAGACGGAACGACTCTGGCTGCCGGCGCAGAAGTTCGCGGCCATATCGACAAAGTCGTGTCCGCCGGCAAGACCGGGCGCGCCAAGCTATGGCTTGCGTTCGACGAGATACACACGCAGAACGGCTGGGTTCCGCTTATAGCGGAGTTAATCGGTACTCCGGGCATTCATTCCATTCGAGTGTTGTACGAACATGAAGGCGAGATCGAAGCAACTTCAAGCAATCACCAGACCGAGGCTGAAGCTGCAGCCGCAGGCGCACTCGCGGGAGCGTCTGTTGGAATGGCTGCCCACGACAATAAAGACGCGGCAATTGGAGCGGCCATGGGTGCAGCCGCTGCGTTTATGGTCACTTCCGGAATCGGCCAGGAATTGACGCTGGATGAGAATACCAAGCTTGAGTTGGTACTCGAACGGGCTCTACGCCTTAAACGAGCTTAAATCTTCATTTCGGCTCGGCTGGCACGCGCCATGAAGACGGAGATTAAGCTGTGCTTCTTGGATTTACGTCGTACTGCTGGTAGATTCAGTTCTAGATGCCACCCGAGAAGCCATCCCTTCCACGCATACTGATTGTTGAAGACGAGGACAACGCCCGCAAAGGCTATGAGGCCCTCCTCCGCAGATGGAATTTCGAAGTCTTGGGCGTGGCCAGCGGCGAAGAAGCACTGGCCAAATTTCAAGATTTCCAGCCTAGCGTTATTTTATTGGATGTCGAGCTTCCGGGCATAAACGGCCTGGATTTATTGACTCATCTGGGCGAAGAAATCCAGCGAATTCCCGTAATCATTATTACCGGACGCGGCAGCGATGAACGCGTGGTGCAGGCGATTGAAGCCGGTGCATATTGGTACATTGAAAAACCTCTGAAGCCGCCTGTCTTGCGAGCATTGCTCGACCGCGCCTTCGGCAAGGTGCGAGACCAACAAGCCGTGGCTGCGTTGACGCGCGATCTGCGAAGCGCGGGGAAGCTCGGAGTACTGGTGGGCACTTCCCCGGCCATGCAGGACGTGATGCGCCAGGTCGAAATGGCCGCTCCTTCCACCGCTTCGGTCCTTATCACCGGTGAGACGGGTTCAGGAAAAGAAATGGTGGCGCGCTCGATACACATGCTTTCTCCTCGCGCGGAGCGCCCCTTCGTGGCCATCAACTGCTCGGCAATTCCTGAATCGCTGATGGAGAGCGAAATCTTCGGCCACGAGAAGGGAGCATTCACTGGAGCTGCGGAGCGCCGCATCGGATGCTTCGAACTCGCGGATGGCGGCACGTTGTTGCTTGACGAGATTGGCGAAATGCCAGCGCAGACCCAGGCAAAGCTGCTGCGTGTTCTTGAAGACCGTAAGGTTCGGCGGCTCGGAAGCAAGGTGGAAACGCCGGTGGACGTGCGCGTTCTTGCCGCTACGAACAAAAATCCGGAAGAAGCGGTGGCAGACGGCCATTTGCGCCAGGACCTGTACTTCCGCTTGAATGTTTTTCACATTCATCTGCCGCCGATGAGGGAACACAAAGAAGATCTGCCCCAGCTCGTTGACCATTTATTGGCCGATATTTCTACGAAGCATCATAAAAAAGTTACCGGCGTGGGCAGCGATGTGATGGACCTCTTCAAGTCCTATCCATGGCCGGGAAACGTTCGTGAGTTGCGCAATGTGCTGGAGCGTGCGGCGATCGCCTCCGATCGGGGTACCGTATCGCGTCAACATCTAGCTTCCGATTTCGGGCGCACACCGGCGACCACGAATTCAGGTTTAGGCGCGCTGCGTTTTCCCGTCGGAACAACCGTGGATGCCGCCGAGCGCGAGCTTATCCTGCAGACGCTCAACGCTACGAATCAAAACAAGACTCGCGCGGCTGAATTGCTAGGGATTAGCCTGAAGACACTTCATAACAAATTGAAAGAATACGAGGCGGGGCGGGTCAATGCGTCTCAGCCTGAAAACTAAATTCACTCTGGCGATCTCGCTTTTGGTACTGGCGGTCGTCACCGCCGTTTCCGGTCTGTATATCGCGAGGCTCACGCGGCAAACACTGCGCCAAGCCGACGATCGAGCGCGCTTCATCGCACAACAGGTATTTCTGGCATGCCAGAATGCTTTAGCGGATGCGTCGGAGCGCGGCGAATCTCCCGCTTCGTTGAGTCCTGATGACTTGCGGGAATACGCGCGGAGAACATTCGACAATAGCAGCTCGCTGAATTCGGTAATCGAGTCTGCGGTGGGATACTCGCCGACGATTTACGAAATTACAATCAGCGACCGCAACGGCATCGTCCTGGTTTCCAGCGATGCAGCACTCCGCGGAGAAAAAGTTCCAGCCAGGCCGCCGGTTGCTACTCTGGTCCGTGGCGGATTTTTCCAGCAGCTTCGCACACTCTACGGACCACCCCAGGTTTTCGAAGATTCTCTCCCCTTTAATCTAGGCCCCGGACCTTTTGGCGACATCCGTATCGGACTTTCTTCCACATTGATTCGCAACGAAATTACTTCGTTACTGGAATCCGCAGGATGGTACGCGCTGGCCTCGGTTTTGTTGTCTACCATGCTTGCTTTCGTGGTTAGCCGTGTATCCCTCGCGCCCATTGATCGCATTTCGGCTCAGTTGGACCGCATCTCGGCTGGGGAATTTGACCTGGAACCGGTCGAGCGTGGCGACGAACTGGGCGCGGTAAGCACGAAAATCGTGGGCATTGGAAAACAACTTCGTGATGTGCGCGAGATTTTCAGCACCTTACGCGAAAACCTAGATCAGGTCATGAGCGGCCTAGAAGATGGATTGTTACTTTTTAACGCGAGCGGCCGCGCCGTATTAGTAAGCCCGTCGGTCGAAAATTTCCTCAGCAGACGTCCTGAAGATCTTCGAGGCTGCCGCGTCAGCGAGATTTTTCCGCCGGGAAATCCGATTCGTCACGCGCTGGGCGTCGAGGGAGACGAAATCATTCCCGTGGAAAGCGTCGAAGTGATGTTGGAAGCCGCCAATGGAGCGCAGCGAGTAGGTCTGAGTGCCCAAGTGATCCGCGAGCACGGAGTTCGCATGGGTACGCTGGTTACCTTGCGCGACGTTGAATCGATCGAGCGTATCGGAAACCAGCTTCACGTTTCCGAGCGCTTGGCAGCTCTCGGACGCGTCACTGCCGGTGTGGCGCATGAAGTGAAGAATCCTCTGAACTCCATGCGGCTCTGGCTTGAAGTTCTGAAGGGCAACATGCCGGTCGAGCCCGAAGCGCAACAAGCAGTGAAGATGTTGGACAGCGAAATCGACCGGCTGGATCGCGCCGTGAAAACGTTCCTCAATTTCACGAAGCCGCTGGAATTTAAACTGGAAGAAACGGATCTTCGTCTATTGCTGGACGACGTGCTGGATGCAGCCCGCCCTGCGATCGCCCAAGCAGGTGTAGAACTGCGGGTGGATTTGCCTTCAGAATTCCCTCCTACGCTCGTGGATAGTCAGCTTATGCATCAGGCGGTGCTGAATCTACTATTGAATGCTTGCGAGTTTACGAATCCCGGCGGACGCATCACGCTGAGCCTTCGCCGCAGCGGCGATTCCGCAATAATTGCTGTAGCGGATTCCGGTAAAGGAATTTCAGCCGAGGATCAAAAGAAGATTTTTCAGCTGTTCTTTACCACCAGGGCGGGAGGTACCGGAATAGGACTCGCAAATACGTTTCGATTTGTGCAGTTGCACAATGGTCGGATAGAATTCGATTCGGAGGTCGGGCGCGGAACTACCTTCCGTGTAGAATTGCCGTTGGCTCGCACGCTGGAAGCCTCGGCGGGAAAACTCCGCGACTTCAGCCAGCCCTTCGCTGAAGAGAAAAGATAAATGCCCAGCCGCAACAAGAAAGCTACAAGTCTGGTTGTGCTCGTGGGTACTGCATTAGCATTCGCGATCACAGGATGTGAACAGAAATCGGTCAAAGCGGCTACTCCTGTCGCAACAACGCCAATGCCGCAGCCGGTGGATTCCAAACCCTTGACCAATGTAGCGCCCGACACTACCGCGACTCCTCCCGAAGTGGCCGAAGCCCCGCCTCCGGCTCCGCCACCTGCGTCGACTGAACCTTTGGCCGTGGCTTCGCCGCGCACAAAGCCATCTCCTCCTCCGCATAAACAAACGTCCGAACCTCCGACCGTGGAAACTCCCGCTGAGCAATCGTCGCGTCCGCCGGCGCCGTTGATATCGCCTCAAATGTCAGCAAACGACCAGGCGACCTACGCGCACAAAACCGATGAAGATATCAGCGTCGCGCAGAAGAACCTTCAACAGTCAGCCGACAAGCGGCTAAGCGCCGCGCAACTCGATCTCGTGGAGAAAATAAAGAGCTTTTTGTCGCAGTCTCATGAGGCCAGCAAGGCTGGGGATTGGGCGCGTGCGCAAAATCTCGCTCAAAAGGCCCGTCTCCTTTCCGTCGAATTGGTTGACTCCCTGTAAACTCGTAATCGGCGATCAATTTCTGACCCCTGGTTTCGGCCCTAGCGTCGGCTCGATGAAAATTCCTGCTAATATAATGGCGTGAAAGCTTTTGACGTTGCGATTATCGGCGGCGGAATCATAGGCAGCTCGATAGCATTTGAGCTGGCAGCCGAAGAACTTGACGTAGTTCTTGTCGATCGCGAGGAGCCGGGCCGCGGTGCCAGTTGGGCAGCGGCGGGAATGCTCTCCCCGGGTCCTGATTCCGCAGAAGCTCTACCTCTCGTTCCTCTCGCTAAGGAAAGCCTACAGCTTTATCCCCAATTCATCGGACACATCGAGGAAGCTTCCGAACCCTTCATGCACTTCGCGTCGAATGGGGCGCTTCAAATTTTCTCCGGTCCTCTTGCGGAAATTGACCGCGACAAAATGGTCTCCGACTTTCAAACATTAGGTATTGAGATTGAGCCGGTCTCGCTCGAGAATGCGCGCAAGATGGAAAGCTGGATCAGCCCAAACGCTCTCGCCGCGGCCTGGCTGCCTCGGGAATCAACCGTCGATCCCAGATCGCTCATGGATTCAATTTTGGCCGCACTGCGGCATCAGGAGGTTGAAATCCGCGCAGGCTGCCCGGTCACCTCAATATCACGTCAGGGCGCAAGATGCACTGGAGTGACCGCTGGGGGCGAGGACATTAAGGCGAAATTCGTGATTGTCGCTGCAGGATGCCACTCCGCCTTTCTGACCGGCGAGAATGCAGTCGAGAACGATTGGCTTTCGCGCTATGCGCCCACCCGCCCCGTGCGCGGACAGATGCTCGCTCTTCACTCGAACGAAATCCGTTTACATCGCGTATTGCGTTCCGACCGAGGCTATCTAGTCCCGCGCCACGAAGGACGAATCGTTGCAGGAAGCACTTTGGAAGATGTCGGCTTTAACAAAAGTCTCACTGCGGGGGGTATCCGCAAAATTCTCGACGCGGCTATTGAGCTGGCCCCAAAGATTGCTGACGCGCGAATAGTAGAGACATGGACAGGTCTGCGACCCGGTTCTCCCGATAACCTTCCGATCATCGGGCCTACCGATATCGAGGGCCTGTTTATAGCCACAGGCCACTATCGAAATGGGATCTTATTAGCGCCGGTAACAGCCAAAATAGTGCGCGACTGGGTCCGCAGGGGGCAAATGCCTGCATCCAGTGAAATTTTCTCACCACTAAGATTCGCGGGGAAAAATCTTCAGGCGAACGCCTCCAGAGGGACCGCGGCTAATTCCTGATTTAAAAGCGGGGTTAGAACGGGATGCTTCGAGCGGGCTCGCGGTTAGGAGGGCCTGCCAGCGTGGATGCCTGACCAGGACTTGTAAACTGAACTTTATCTGCGTCCAACACAATTGCGCGATCAAGCACAGCTTCCACAGTCGAGCCCCGCGGCAGTTCGGCATCGGGTCCGCGAGTCAGCAACACAGCCAGCAGGCCGGCCGCAGCTCCAACGCCCGCGCCAATGCCGGCACCTGCGGCTCCTCGTCCAGCGATAGCTCCGATGCCGGCACCTGCGGCGGTGGTTTTCGCGACGGTTCCAACGTCGCCACCTTTATTGGAATCGCCGATGATCTTGCCTTCATTGTCTGTCGTTTCGTTCCCACCAGTTCCGGCATTGCTCGGTACCGCATTCAAGTTGACCATGTAAGCATTCGGGAGAATCAGCGTCTTCAATCGGATCATCAATTCGCCGCGCCCTTTTACTCGACCTGGACGCTTTGATTCGCTCACTTCGCCACTGACATAGGAACCCGCGGGGATCACGACATGTCCATCAATCATGACAGGAAACAACGTTTCAAAATAGACAGGGTCTCCCGGCCGCGCGCTACGAGTTGAGATGGCGTTATGTAAGACTAGCGGAATGTGCGTCCCCCCGGGCACTTCCACTTTGGCATTGGCTGGAACTGCCGGAGGCGGGGCAGTGCTCGCCGGAGCGGAGGATGGCGCGGGCGTTTGCGCAGCATCTGACGGTGTAGCGGGCTTGGATGACTCCGACGGATTCTGCGCCGGCGCATTCTGTGCCTGTGACTGCGCTTGAACCGCAGCGACTGGCGGCAAAGGGCCGTCCTGCTGCTGTTGCGCGAACACATCCCCTGCCAGAGCAAAAAACGATAAAGCAACCGTTCCAGCAAGCCGCAAGACGAGCGAAGCATTCGTCATTGTTGTCTCCCGGCGATCTTCCATAGAAATCCTGACCAAAATGATGCGCCTTCCGCCCTCAAGGATGTACGAAGCATATCCCGTGTGCCCCAGGATTTCCAGCCTGCAGGAACGTGACTTCTGCGCAGGGTTCCGTGTACGACTAGGACACCCTTAAACCTCGCTAATCTCATCGACGGATATACTCATTTAAAGGGCAGGCATGGGCGCCAAAGGCATAGGAGCAATCTACCTTCCGTCTTCGCTTCGGCGGAAGACTCTGCTGATTATCGTCCTGACGATGTTCGTCGCAGTCGGAAGCTTGTTTTTGCTCTCTCGACTGGTTCTTAAGCACGGGTACGCTCGACTGGAAGAGAGTTTCGCAAGAGACAGCCTCGATCGCGCCGCAAGCGCATTGACTAACGAACTAAATACCTTGGACCGCACTACCAGCGAATATGCTTCCTGGAATCAGACTTACGCATACCTGCATGGAACAAACCCGGACTACGTGAAATCCGAATTTCCGGCTGCGACTTTTCAAGAGCTTAAGATCAGTTTCGTCATCATTTTGGACAATTCAGGCCACAAAATTTTTTCCAAAGGGTTTGATTTATCTCACGCCGGAGAAGCACCTGTACCGGAAGGCATCGACGAGAATCTGAAAACGGGCTCTTCCATATTGAATCACAAGAGTTTAGAAAGCAGAGTTTCAGGCATTTTGATGCTTCCAGGCAGTCCAGTGCTTGTGGATTCGCGGCCTGTGCTCACGAGTGATTCCCGTGGGCCCATCGCCGGAACTTTGATCATGGGGCGAGTGCTTGATGCGGCTGAAGTCCAGCATCTTTCGCAAATGATCCATACGCCGCTGACGGTCGAACGCTTCGATGGTCTAAATCCAAATGCGGACTTCCCTCCGGGCTTCTATCGCATCTCCGATCAATCTCGCACGCAAATCCGCGTTCTCGATCAAGATTCACTCGCCGCATATCAGGAGCTGGATGATATTTACGGTCGCCCTGCCGTAATTTTGCGTGTCATCCTTCCGAGAACAATTTACGCGCAAGGCCAAACCACTTTGCTTCAGTTCACGATGTTGCTGCTGGCTGCCGCATTGTTGTTTGGCGCCGGTACCCTTTATCTCCTGGAACGCGTAATACTTTCCCGAGTCGCTGACTTAAGCGATGGAATCACGCAAATTGGAGCCAGCGGCAATCTCTCCGCGCGTCTGGAAATCCGCGGTGCGGATGAACTCGCTTATCTGGGCACCGCCATCAACAGCATGTTAGAGGATCTTGAGAAAGCGCAGGCGGAACAGCACCAAGGCCGCACGCGGCTCGGCGTAATGATTGAAAAAATGCCGGCCGTCCTGTGGACCACGGATACAGAATTACGGTTTACTTCGGCAGTGGGTGCTGGGCTCGACCTTCTCGGCGTGCGCACAAATGAACTGACCGGAAAGACATTATTTGAATACTTCCAAACTAAGGATCCGGAATTCCCGCCTATCGCGGCTCACAAAAAAGCTTTACGCGGCGAATCCGTGACATACGAATTGGAATGGCAACGCCGTGTATTTGAATCGCACGTGCAGCCGTTAAGAGGCAGCGAAGGCGAATTGATCGGAGTGATCGGTGTAGCTCTGGACATCACCGATCGCAAACATCTCGCGGATCAGTTGCGCCAGGCGCAGAAAATGCAGGCGGTCGGAGAGCTGGCCGGTGGCGTCGCACATGATTTCAACAACCTGTTAATGGTCGTGAAAGGCCACGCCGAGATGCTGCACGATCACCTGCCGCAATCCTCTCCTCAAAGATCGCATGTGGAGCAAATTCAAACCGCCGCGGAGCGCGCAGCGTCGCTTACAGCGCAGTTGTTGGCGTTTAGCCGCAAACAAGTTTTGCAGCCGCGCGTTTTGGATCTCAACGAAGTGGTCGGTGGCATGATCCAAATGGTTTCGCGTGTGATTGGTGAAAATATAGAACTGGCCTTTATGCCCGGAGCAAGGCTTGGCAACGTAAAAGCCGATCCCAGTCAAATCGAGCAGGTTGTTTTGAACCTGGTGGTCAACGCTCGCGACGCTATGCCACAGGGCGGACGCTTAACCATCGAAACGGCCAGCGTTGAACTAGACGAGAATTACACGGTGCAACATGCAGTCGTCGAACCCGGTCCTTACGTCATGTTGACGGTCACTGACACAGGCTGTGGCATGGACTCGAAAACGCAGGCTCGAATCTTTGAGCCGTTCTTTACCACCAAGGAACAAGGTAAAGGAACAGGACTTGGTCTGGCTACTGTATACGGAGTTATCAAACAAAGCGGCGGCTACATCTGGGTTTACAGCGAGATCGACCACGGCACCACCTTTAAAATTTACTTACCAAAGATCACTGCGAAAGTTGAAGAGCTGGCCGCCGTGAAAACGATTCCAACGCCGGCATATGGTTCTGAAACGATTCTGTTCGTCGAGGATGAGCAGAGCGTTCGCGAATTGGTGCGCGAATATTTGTCAGCGCGTGGATATTCCGTGCTAGAAGCCTCCGACGGCATTCAAGCACTCGACATCGCCGCAGCGCATCCAGGCGCCATTCAACTCCTAATTACTGACGTTGTGATGCCTCGACTTAGTGGACGCGAACTCGCAAGCCAAATAGCCACTGCCCGGCGCGATTTAAAAGTGCTCTATATTTCTGGTTATACGGACGACAGCATATTTCGCCATGGCGTTCTTGAGGGTGGTATGGAATTCCTGCAAAAACCATTCAACCTAAGAACTCTAGCTCAAAAGATCCGCGAAATCTTGGACGGCGAAACCGCGACACCGGCGCTTCGAGGTCATTATAAGAGCGACCGAGATTCTATTTGACCTTCGGCCCAGAAGCTTAACGAATTTATAGATTGCCAGTCGGCTGGATTAAATCAGAAAAACGCTTTGGCCGGTGAGCTCGAATCTCTTGCGGCAGCGAATGTTGCGGCAAGCAACCATGTTATCCACGCGAACCATGTAGGAGCGAGCTTTGGCAAATTTAGCACGGTCTTCTTCATTTCCGCCGGGAGGAATTTGCGCCTTTTTCGTGCGCACTATATAGCGCACGGGATAAGTGTTCTCCTGACGGCAGTGCGCACACACGAGCGGAATCTGTTTGGTTTCCTCTTTCTCGTCGTAATACCTTTTCTCATCCATTTTTCAGGCCGCCCGTAACTTGCTGCATGGGACGATATCTCCAGACAGCACTCTTCGCAAGGCCTTAATGGCTTTTCGCGCCATGCATGAAACGTCCAATGGTATCTCTCGAAACTCATTGCAGCACTCGCGGTCCTATCTTCTGTTACGATGCGACTCGGTCGTCGCAATATGGCTTCATTGCCTTCACAGTCAAGTCGCCTCCCAACACAGATTCGATGGGGCGCTCTCTGTTGGCTGCTCATCTGGATTCCTGCTTATTGGCATACCTGGGGCGTTGCAAATTTCCTGCACCTTTGTGACGTTGCTGTAGTGCTAACCTGCGTCGGCTTGTGGAGCAACAGTGCTCTTCTGCTCTCCAGCCAAGCTGTCTCTTCTCTGCTAATCGATACCACATGGGCTGTCGACGCCGCCGCACGATTTCTTAGCGGGCGGCATCTCATCGGCGGGACGGAATACCTGTTCGATACAAACTTTCCGCTGTGGGTGCGCATGCTATCTCTGTTTCACGTGGTCATGCCGTTTCTGCTTCTTTGGGCGTTGAACCGTGTCGGATACGATCGTGGGGGCTGGATTTTGCAATGCGCAATAGCGATTCCGGTGGTCGTGCTCTCTCGGTTGGCGGCGACGCCCAAAACGAATATCAATTTCGTTTATACCGATCCCTTTTTCCATCGGGCATGGGGACCTGCGCCGATGCACATCCTTGCGGTGCTGATGTTCCTGGCGTTCGTCGTGTATCTGCCAACTCACTTACTTCTGTGTCGGTTTTTTCCTCCCGCGCGAGACGGTGAAACACTGACGTAACCTTACTGTGCTTGGTATTTGGAGGGGGACTGTAGATACTGTTCCAACGAATCTTTGGAGATAACCGTATGCGGCGTAAAACGATGCGCGTGCTTTGTGCCAGCGTTTTCCTGCTGGCCACGATTTCGATATTGTCGAAAGGGCCGAATAAAACAAGCGCTGCGAGCCCAAGTCTGCCCAATCGTGAGGCACAATCTTCTTCAGCGAAATCCATTCGGCATGTCTTGATCGTCAGCGTCGACGGAATGAAACCTGAAAGTTATACAGAGCCGGACGCGCACGGCTTGAAAGTTCCTACCCTACGTGAAATGGTTCGCCACGGCGCGTCTAGCGATGGCGTGCAATCTGTGATGCCAACCGTCACCTATCCTTCGCACACTTCGATGGTCACCGGCGCGAATCCGCTGGCGCATGGAATCTTTACTAATCCCGCATGGGACCCGCTGAATCAAAACTACGGAGGTTATCGTTGGTACACCGAAGATATCCGCGTGCCCACTTTGTGGCAACTTGCGCGGCAAGCTGGGCTGCGAACTGCACTGATCCATTGGCCGGTAACGGCAGGCGCCCAAGCGGATTTCTACATTCCGGAATATTGGCGGGCTAGTATCCCAGAGGATATGAAACTTGTGCGTGCCCTTTCCACGCCTGGCGTCTTCGAAAAAATATCCGCGCAGTACCCGACTTTCAAAACGGATGTCCCCCCGCTCGACCTGACGGACGCGGTATGGACTGACGCCGCCTGTTACGCCATCGAAAATGAAAAGCCCAATCTTCTTCTGCTGCATCTCGCCATGGTCGATCATTGGGAACACGAAAGAGGCCCGTTCAGTCCCGAGGCAAATGCCGCAACCGAAACCGCGGACGCACAAATCGCGCGCGTAATTTCCTCGGCCAAAAAAGCGGGCACCTGGCAGGACACGGTGCTCGTTGTTCTTTCGGACCACGGCTTTGCTCCTATTTCGCAAGAAATGCGGCCTGGGGTTTTGATTCAACAAAAGGGCTTACTTACGCTCGACCCGAAAGGCCGAATCACCGATTGGAAGGCTACAGAAATAATTGACGGAGGCTCTGCATACATTTACGTAAAAGATCCGAATGATGATGCGACTCGTACGGCGTTACACAATATTTTCGATCCTCTGGCCGGCGCGGAAGGAAGCGGAATCCGGCGTATAGCTACACATGACGAAATCGTAGCAATGGGCGGGGACCCGAACGCATTTCTCGCTCTTGAAGCCACCGATGGAACTTCTTTCGCGTTCGGCTATACCGGTGAACTGAAAAGTGGCTCCAGCCGCGGTGGCACGCACGGATATTTTCCGGATCGCCCGCCCATGCGCGCCTCAATGATTTTTTTTGGCCCTGCAATAGGAATCGGAAAAATCGATCACGCGCGATTGATTGATGTTGCACCCACGGTGGCCGCTTGGCTGAACCTAAAGTTGGATAAAACTAACGGCTCAGCACTTTCGATTCCGATGAACGCAGCAGCTGGGACAAAATGAAATCCTGGTGGAGAGTTTGCTCGAAATCTTCAAGCAGAGGAGTTGCTTTACTAGGTTTCTGAGCGGATCGCACGAAGGTCAATTCCAAGCTGCTGACACTTCTTGTAAAGATGGCTGCGTTCCAAGCCGAGCGCTTTGGCCGTGTTTGTCATGTGATTGTGGTTCCGCTTCAACTCGGCAAGCAGTGTTTCGCGTTCGAAGGACTCCACACGCTGGCCCAGCGCGCCGGTGGTGAAAGTTGCGGGCGCGTTGAACTTTCCTCCAGTTCCCTGTTCGGAAGCCGGCAATGCTCGCATAACAGTAGCCGCTTCGATCACATCCGCCGGCGCCAGAAGCAGCACGCGCTCGATCACGTTACGCAATTCACGTACATTCCCCGGCCACGTATAGCGCTCCAGTTCTGCGATAGCTTCCGGCGAAAGACTTTTTTTCTTCCAGTTGTTCTGCTCGCTCAGCTGGCAAATGAAATGCTCCGCCAGTGCGCGAATATCTTCGCGCCTTTCCCTCAACGGCGGCACAACAACCGGGAACACAAACACCCGATGGTACAAATCCTCGCGAAATGTTCCTTGGCGAACGTGCTCTTCCAAGTTTCTATGTGTCGCCACCACGATCCGTAGATCCACAGCGAACGGCTGGTCACCGCCGATTCGCTCCATCTCACCTTCTTCCAAAACACGCAAAAGCTTGGCCTGCATGGTGATGGGCATATCGCCAATCTCGTCAAGAAACAGTGTTCCGCGATGGGCCTGCTCGAATTTTCCAATATGGCGTCCGGCCGCGCCGGTGAATGAGCCTTTCTCATGGCCGAAGAGCTCCGTTTCCACCAATTCGCCGGGGATCGCAGCGCAGTTTAACGAAACGAAAGGCCCGGCACGTCTCGCGCTTTTCTCATGCAGAGTGCGCGCAATCAATTCCTTCCCTGTCCCGGTTTCTCCGCGGATACACACGCGCGTCTCGCTTGCCGCCACCTGCTCCACTTGCGCCATCACTTCGCGCATCGCTGCGCTAGCCCACACAATATGATGGCGGCCCAATCTTTTTTTTAGATCGCGGTTTTCTGTCTCCAGCCGCTTGAGCCGCAAAGTATTTTCCACGGTCAGCAGCAGCTTGTCGGTGGATATGGGTTTCTCAAGAAAATCGCTCGCGCCCAAACGCGTCGCCCTCACCGCCATTTCGATCGAGGCTTGTCCGGACATCATAACGAACGTCGATTCCACGCCCAGATTCTTGAAGTCTTCCAGCAGCGCGATGCCGTCGCGTCCCGGCATCACAACGTCCGAGAGGATTAAATCGAACCGCTCGGCCTTCGCCAGTTCAATCGCGCGGGCTGCGTTGTCGCAAACGGTAGCTTCGTGCCCTGCCAGACGGAAAGCGCGAGAAAGCGACGCCAAAGTATTCGCGTCGTCATCAATAATCAGGATGTGAGCTTTCGCGGGCACAGCCCTTTAAACCTCTACTTTTTTTTCGTGTACTTCTTCCACCACGACGGGAGTTGCTTGAGGATGGGGCGGCTTAATCGGAAGTTCAACGTGGAACGCCGTACCCACGCCCATTTCGCTTTCAACCGAAATTCGCCCGCTGTGGTCAGCGACGATGGCCTGCACGATCGCCAGACCCAGCCCCGTGCCGTGTTGCTTCGTGGTGTAGTATGGTGTAAAAATCCTGTCGGCTTCCTCGCGAGTTAACCCAACACCGGTATCGGAGATTTCGAAATCCACATTGCCGTCGTTCTGAGTGGTGCGCATCATCAAAATGCCACCGGCCGGCATCGCGTCCATCGCGTTCAGGATCAGGTTTTCAATGGCTCGATGCAGAAGAGTCGTGTCCGCCTGGATCGTTGGCAGATTTTCGCCCAAATGGAGCTCCGGCGTAATCGGCGGACGTCCCACCGCGGAAAATTGCGCTTCAAACAACTTCACAACATTTCGAACAATGTCATTTAGGTCCACCGGTCCCAGTTCAGGCTGGGGCATTTTTGCGAAGTCGCTGAACCGGCCAACGATCGTTTTCAGATTTTCGATCTCGGCCAGCAGAATACCGGTGGATTCGCGAAAAACTTCTTCGAACTGATCTGGGTTCTGTGTGCTCGCTCTCTGCAGGTTTTCAACAGTGGTCTGCAGTGGAAACAGAGGATTCTTCAGCTCGTGCGCCAAGCGCCGCGCCACTTCACGCCAGGCGGCCACTCGCTCGGCCTGGATCAGCCGCTCGCGCTGATCCACCAGTTCCTGCGTCATTCGGTTGAAGGACTGAGCGAGTTGCCCGATTTCATCATTTCCGCGAACAGCCACGCGCGTATTCCAATTGCCGTCGGAAACCTCGCGCGCGCCGGCCGCAAGCCTCCGCACCGGAAGCGTCACACGTGCTGCTGCCCACCAACTCAAAAACAATCCGAAAAGAATGCCGATGGCCGCTACGCCAATCGCCAACCACAAAATGTGGCGTTGGAGTGTCACCACGGTTCGCTGCGAATTACCTATTAACAGCACGGCGAGCAACTCGTTCTGGCGCCCTAGTTTGGGAATCGAATGAAAAATCTCCGCGCTTGCGGCATCGAACGTCCAATTAATTTTCTCGGTCAGCGATCCTGGGTGAGTTCGCTCCCGTTCAATGATAGGCTCGAAACGCTCCGCCTCGACCACCGGGCCGGTGCTGTCGATCAAATTCGGGGGTTGAAATGCAGGGTCAAGATTCAAATAAAGCAAAGCGCGCATGTTTTCAGGGAGAACCAGCGAAGCCAGAAATTCCTTACCCAAACGTTCGCCGCCCACGACATACAAATCCTTGTCCCCCACTCGAACCGCGGCCACGGCCATCAGCGCGACGGCAGGGCCGTCCTGCGTATCAAGCTTCATCAGGAATGATCCGCGCGTCGCCCAATCTTCTTTCTGCGTCACCCATTCCATTTTGTAACCGAAGCGCGCAGACCATTCCGCGGACGAAATAATCGAACCGTCAGTGCCTACGAAATCGAGGAAGTCGAGCTGGTGCGATTGCGCCACGCCGCGCGCATCGTTCACATATACGGAAATATCGGCATTGGGACGGCTCAGATCGATGGCCATCCGAACGGTGGGTTCCGCTTCCGCGATTCCTTGCACGCGATTTAAAACCTCATGCCCGCGCCGGTCGTACTCTCGCTGAAATTGTTCCACCAGCGCATCGGTGTGTTGGCGATTAAGCTCGTCGAAGGCGCGCCGAGTCGCTACTGTCACGCCCGCGGTCACCAGACCGACGGACAAAAGTAGGGCCAACATAAAATTAACAAAAAGTTTTGAGCGAAACGTCACTGTTCCTCTTCTACGTGGCCCAATCTAAATCCCAGCCACAATCACTGTGGGTCAGTCGAATCAAGCCATACATCTGCAAGCGGCCAGCCCTCGCCGGCAGCCGGTTGCTTCCAATCTCGTACGCGAGCGCTAAGTCCATACACCTGCGGCATCCAAACAATCGGCACGACAAGACCACTGTTCATGATGCTGCGCTCACAATAGTAAACGTCCTCGGGCGAAGCGCTCTGGGGAACCGGACTGTCAACAATTCCCGCGATCGGCTCCAGCCTATTAATAAAAACAGTGAGCGAAATGCGCGGAAGTGGCGAGGGCATTCGCAAACGAACGAGTCGCGCATCAACCCGTATCGCCGCGCCGCGCGTCGAGCCGTCAACTTGCCCTGGCGATGCCTTTCCCGAAGCGGGTAGCGCTCGTGACACTGACGAAATACCTGCCTCTTTCGCATTCACCACGATTCGCTCCGCCACGCTCTGTTCCAGCGTATCAGTCGAATCATATCCCAACACTAAGTACGGTGACGGCGAGATTTGCGACCAGATTTCTTTCGCCGTGCGCACATCCATCTCCGTGGGAAAAAGAAAAGTTGTGCCGCTTGACCAGTGGGGCAGCAATCCTCCAGCAGGTTCGCCTTCCTTCTGCAAAATAAAATTTACAATTGCCGCGCGATCGATGCATCGCGCAATCGCTTCCCGTATGCGCGTGCTTTCTTTTCCCGAACGGCTACCGAGAAAAACCAAAGCTAGTAATTCGTTTGGTTGCGAAACGCTAACACGTACACCGCGATCGGTCGCTTGGCGCGCCTGCTCCGGCGGGATCGTTGCGAAGTCCGTTTTGTTGAGTTCAAGGTCCACTACACGATCGTGCGCCGGTCGTCCCAACTGAATTTCGATAGAATCCACGAATGGCCTGCCCTCGCGATAATCTTGATTGGCCGCAAATGTGGCGCGCTTTCCCGCTTCCCAAGACGATAAGCGGAAAGGCCCACTCCCGGCGGTGCCGACAAACGTTCCGTCTTCGCCGCGCTGATCGTAAAGCAAGGCATCGAGTTCTGCTTTCGCGTCCGCTTCCTCCCGACTAGTAGCTACCCCCGCCGGATCGAGCGACTGTAGCGTCGCTCCGATCTCGACGCGTAACGTGCCCCCATAATGGGGCCGTCGGGCGGGAGGCAAGGGCGCCGCGCCCGCTAGCACCACGCTAATCGTCGCAAGACACAGACACAATCGAAGCTTCATAAACTCCTGTTTTAAGATTTCGTGAAACAACTCGTGCCGATTTGCCGCCGTCATTCCGACGAAGTTCAAGCACTGGCCCAGGAACCTGGATTGGCTGGCTTGCCGCCGAAGGATTTCTTCCCCCGTACGCCTGAATGAAATCTGGTTCCGTCCAGTCCCCCGTTCCACTGGCCAGCGTCAGAGAATCGTCGCCGCAGGTGCCCGCCAAAACTGCGTAGTCCTGTACGCTCCGCCCTTGTATTGCGATCGGCTGCCTCGGAGTTTCAGGATCTGCGGTCGTTGTTATGCTTGAGCACGTCACAGTTTCTGGATGCTGGAAATCTCCGGTGCACTCGGCTCCCGGCAATTCCGCTTTACCCGCTTGTAAATCGAGCCGCCCGCGCACGTCGCGTTGCGCTGCGCGTCCATGCGGAAGATCAACGGCGCGCGCTAATTTCCAGCCCTTGTCTTCAGATCTGTAAAAAGAAAGCTTGTCGGTATCTAGGACGATCAGCGTCGAAGATCCGCCGGCCGTCCCTTCCCCCAGTATTCCAAAATCCAGAATTTTCGCATCCTGTTCCCAGATTAACTTCCGATGCAAAGTTAAAGGAGCTTCCTTGGTGCTCGCTCTGTGATTTGGCGCCGCGACGCTGACCATCACTACATTCTCTTTGTCCCCGCCAAGGATTTGCGCGATCCATACATAGCCATCCGCCGATTCGGAAAATGTAACTTGCAATGCCGCGTCAGCAGACGATTCCGTAAGGACTCGTCGATTGCGACGCGACAGATCCGTTACCAGCAATTGACGAAGACCGTCAACATCCGCGGCACTCAATGAGGAAATGTTCTTCACTTCTACCGATAACCCCTCGCCACGCTTCGTAACCGCTGCAATTTTGTCGGCGAGTAAGCCCAATGCATTCGTCCAATCAGGCGGGAACTGCGCCGCCGCTTGCCCTTCTGAGGATGCGGCCGCCAAGGCCAGAAGCAACGAAAAGATGAATGCGCGTCGGAGAAAGAGTCGCGGAAGGAGCCGCATCGGCTTGTGCCAATTGCACAAAGCGTTGAAGCATAATCATAGCACACCTCCGAAAAGCACCCTGCGTTGCGAAGACTCACAGTTCAAAACTTATCAGCAGTGGCGACCTTCCGTATTTAGTCACTTGCCTTTAAGGAGAGGGTCTAACGCCGCAGAAGCGGATTTCAGCACGTCGTTCGTAAAGAAAAATTTCCCGTCGTTTGGAACCATCATGATTTGCACTTTGTCGGAAAGTCTCTGGGCCACGGTGTACTGCACCAGAAGTGGATTGGTCTTTAGCGCAGCTGCTTCTAGCTGCAACTCTTCGGCCTCTGCTTGCGCAGTCGCACGTATATTGTGCGCTTCGGCGTCAGCCATCAGGTTGCGCCGCTCCAGTTCGGCTTTACCGTCGATCACTTTCGCTTGCGCGGCGGCTTCGGCATTCTTCACCACTAACACGTTCTGCGTTTCCGATCTCAGCTTGGCGCTTTCATCGTCGGCTTTACTGTTGATTACTTTTGCCTGCGCTTGAGCCTCCGCGTCTTGAATCGTGGTCTGCTTGCGAGCTTCCGCTTCCAGTCGTGACTGTTCGATCAGCTTTTGTTTCAGCGGTAGGGTGTACTGCATGGAGTCCGATTCGGCCTTGGCCATCAGCACCCGTGTTTGCGCGTCCGCTTCAGCGTGCTTGATCTGACGTACCTTTTGCGCCTCAGCCTGCGATTCGGCGATCTTCACTTTCTTCTGCTCGATGCTCTGATCCACGGTCACGCGGTCGTCCTCTTGTTCTTTGAGCAGCAAACCTTGCAGGCCTTGCGCATATTCTTCGGGAAGCTGAACTTTGCGTAGCAACACTTCTTTCACCACAATGGCGTCGCTGCTTAGTCGCGCCGTAATGATTTCCGTAGCGTGTTGCCGAAATTCTTCGCGCTTGATGGCAAAGATATCGCGCACCACATAATTCGGCGCCACCTGGCGAAAGACACTGGTAACTACCGGAGCCACAATTTCTTGGTCGATTGGCTGAGGCAAGTTCGCTTGCACGTAATCGAGCCGCCGCGGGTCGATTCGATAGCGCACGGTGACCGCTAAACCAACCTCCAGCCCTTCGCGCGTTTCCACATTTAAGACTTCTAGCTTTTCGCGCGTACCTTCAGCGGCAGATGTGGAGAAGACTTTATCACGCACATCGTAAAGCTGGGCGCGCTGGATCAGTGGAGTAATCCAATGCGTTCCGGCGTACAGCGTTCCAGGCCGTACACCGGAAATCTGGCTGATTCGGACCGCCGCGTTGCCGTCCGGCACTACCAGGATGCTCGACGCTGCGAGAGCGCAGATTGCTGCCGCAATCACAAGTTTGGCAGCCGCCGCCCATCGAATCGCGCGCCTTGACCGCTCAATCCGCAGTTGCGCATTTACCGGCGCGGGCACGTTAACTAACGGCGTCGAAGGTATCGAAGCCGACGATTCGCCGGTCTGCTCGCCTACGGCTTTGTCGTTTGGCGGTTCTTTCGGCTTGAGCCACCGGCCAACCTGGAAGATAAGGAAAATGTCGTAAGCCACCAACAAAACGGCTGCCACAACAAACACGGAGCTGATCACGAAAAGAAAAAATCTAAGAAACAGCATGATGCCTCCTTTTGCCTCTGGGATTTCCTACTGCTAAAACTGTTAACCATCCCCCGCCCATCGCTCGCGGTTCTTGACAGCGCCCGCGAGCCCCAAGCCTGCGCCCTGTCAAATAATCAGGCTGCGTCCTTGCGCCCTGGGGCCACCAACATCAGCTCTGGAGCTTTTCTTCGCGCGTTCGAAGCCTCCAACTCTGCTCGTTGCACGTCAGCCTTTTTCGCCGGCATCATACGCAATAAGGCAAGCAGGCCGACCCACTGAAGTGTCAACGCCACCGCAAAAGATAGGAAAATTGCTCCTAACACTTCACCGAAACCGATCATGTTCACCATTGCCGCCTCCTTTGAGGTTGCCGGGCGCAGCGGTAAATGCATGGGGGTCGCCATCTGTCGTGTTATTCAAAACAGGGGAATTAAGAGTTATCGAGAGGACTCGATTCGTGGTGGCTGGAACACGTCGTGGAAAACCAAACGCAATACAGTGGGTGGATGCGTCCTCGATAGCTAGGGTCTCTCGGGAGGAACGACACTGTGGAATCCGTAGGTCTCGTAACGCCAGCTGATTTTTCCCTGGCGCAGGCTCACCACCGTAAATCCTTCCGGGGTGCCCATGCGCGGCCCGCGCCACCAATTTCCGCAGACGGCTCCGCTGGTGATGTATTGCGTGTTCTTGTAGTTCACCACTTCGTTTACGTGGGTATGCCCTTGCAGAACCGCTGGAACGTTCGCATTCTCGAAAATTTGCAACACGTCAGGTGCATTGGCAACCGTCATGGTGTTGTACTTACGATCCGCGCCGACGATCTGGGTGTAGGCGTAGGTAGCAAACGCCGTCACTAGCGGACAGTGCACAACGGCGATAACTGGCATGCCATGCGGCAGAGCCTTCAGATCATCGCGGAGCCATCGAAGCTGGTCCTCATCTACGCGAGCTTCCCATAGACGGTCTTCCGTCGGCTGAACCGAGTCCAGCACTACGAAGTGATAGCCCTTGTAATCAAACGAGTAGTAGGTTCGACCCATGCGGTCCTGAAACATCTTTTTGCCGTATGCAGGATCGGTAGACGCAACGCCGCTCTTCGCAAGAACGCCAAATACGTCGTGATTACCGATCGCGTGGTGAAGCGGCATTCCGAGCAATTGCTCAGTGCGCTCATAGAGGTCGTACACCATGCCCGCGCGCACCTTATTTACACCGAAGGCATCGAATACGTGATCTCCGCCCATCATGGCGAATTCTGGCCTCAGCCCGGCAATTTTTTTGAAGCACAGATCACAGCCGTGCGCCGCGTCGAGTTCAGGCTGAATATGCGTATCGGTGAAAAACACGAAATCGAATGAGCCGGGCGCGGGCGTAGCAGCAGTATAAGACGGCAGCACAACGACGGCGCCCGCCGTAGCCATGGTCTTAAGGAAATTCCTGCGGTCGACGATCATCGTTCTCTTCGCTAGGGATTGCACTTCCGACCTGATGTTAACACAGCGGAAACGACCATTTGAGTCGGGGCCGAGGGTTATCCTACGGTAAAAGTGCAATGCACGCGCAGGCCTGCTAAAATCGCGTGGATGGAACAGTCGCACGAACCCGCCTCCTCCGCCGGATCTCACCTTGGCTCGACATCTGGGCCGCCACCGGTTACGGCTCAAGATTCCGCGCCTCCCACGGGATTTCGCCTAGGAAGCATTTTGGGCATCCCCATCTATTTGCACGCTAGTTGGTTCATCATTTTTTTCCTGATTACGCTTTCTCTCCGCACTCAATTCACCTCGCAGCACACGGATTGGTCTCCCGCGCAGCATTGGGCGCTTGGAATCATCACCAGCATCTTTTTCTTTGCGTCCGTAATCTTCCACGAGCTCAGCCATAGCGCGGTGGCAAGGCACTACCGTATCCCCGTAGCGTCCATTACGCTTTTTGTCTTCGGCGGCTTGGCGAGAATCTCTCGCGAGCCCGACAACGCCAAGCAGGAATTTAACATCGCCATCGCTGGACCTCTTTCTAGCGTATTTCTCGCAGGGTGCTTCTGGCTCGTTGCGCGCTATTTTCACGGGAACGACATGGTTCACGCCGCTGCTGTCTGGCTATGGGAAATCAATCTCGTTCTGGCCGTCTTCAATCTTGTCCCGGGGTTTCCGCTCGACGGTGGCTGCATCCTTCGGGGCATTGCCTGGGGAATTACCGGCAATTTCACGCGCGCGACGAAAATAGCATCGACGGCAGGAAAGATTTTCGCCTACATGATGATCATTTTCGGCGTGTGGCAAGCGCTGAATGGAAACTGGGTCGGTGGCCTGTGGACCGCTTTTATCGGATGGTTCCTGCTGAGCGCGGCGCAAGAAAGCTTCATGCAGGTGGCCATGCGCAACACGCTCACGGACGTTCGCGCCGCGGACCTGATGACTCATGACATCCCGACCGTTACGCGCGACATGTCCATCGAAGAATATGTGCACGAAGTATTGCGCACCGGACGCCGTGTTCATATCGTGTCCGGTCCCGTCCGGCCTGTGGGTCTGATCACGTTACATGCTGCGCGCATGGTTCCTCGGGAGGAATGGGCCAACACATCGATCCAA
The DNA here is from genome assembly GCA_013287135.1 of Acidobacteriota bacterium. GTDB lineage: Bacteria > Acidobacteriota > Terriglobia > Acidiferrales > UBA7541 > Palsa-295. The sequence continues at coordinate 24,759 of JABDEK010000061.1, forward strand.
GCCGTAATGCTGCCGCTTGACCGCATCCATTCTGCTTCGCCGGCTGAACCGGCTCTCGGGGTCTTGCAGCGGATGCAAAGTCAGGACATCAATCAGATGCCGGTGATCTCAGAGGGCGACATCGTCGGCATGATCGCCCGCGACACCATCCTGCGCATGCTGCAAACGCGCCTCCAGCTTGGCCACCTCGCCGAGCAATAGATCCTAGCGCCGCCCCGAAGCAAAAAACTGTTCATAAGCCCCAGAGTTTCGTAATCTAGCGGCCTCTCTAGGGAATCTCGACCCAGTCGAGGTGTCCTGGGTTCGTCAATGCGCTACGAAATAGTGTCAAAACGGAAATCGTAAACTCGTAAACAGAACTAGTCGCGGCCGAATTCCAGGAGAAATTTCAATCTCAAATCCAGACAACGATCAAATCCCGCGGCGCCAGTTCGCGAAATATTTGACTGCCGCTGGCATCGCCGCTGCTCTTGGTGGACTCGTTCTCCTTATTCGCGCTCGAAAAAGTTCTTATCCGGTCAAAGTGGTGGCCCACGCGGGAGACATCCCCGTTGGTGGTGTGAAGATCATTTCCTACCCGAATGACGAGCATCCATGCTTCTTGTTGCATCCGTCTGAGCGAACATTTCTAGCGTTCAGCCGCCTTTGCACGCATGCCGCGTGTCCAACATTTTATCGGCCAGAGGAACGTGCATTCGCGTGCCCGTGCCATGGCGGAGTTTTCTCCGCTATCGATGGGTCAGTTCTTGACGGCCCGCCACCGAAACCATTGCCGCGAGTTCGCCTGGAATTACGAGGCCAAGACTTAGTGGCCACAGGAATGTCTTAGCGGGACGGGTAAACCAATGATAAGGGCGAAAAAAATCGGATTTATAGTTTTCGTGTGCGTCGCCGGTGCTCCCTACACGACGATGAGTGAAGTCACTTGCGGTGTTGTTTGAACCGTACCGCTCTTGCCTCGCGATTTCCTTCTTCCACAATCACAAAATCGTCCACTGGCAAGTTCTGGAACCGGTCGACGATGCCGCTGGGCCAGCGGATTTCCAGCATGTCCACTTTGTCGTGTTTACCCAGTCCAAAAAATATCCGGGGATCTTGCGCGGAACAATAACTCATACCGCCTTTCGCCTGATCGTAGCTCGTCAAATCTCCGGCAATCAATTTCAGCGCCGCGCCGTTCCCATCGCGATTACTTTTCGTCCCGATTAGCCGCACAGCAAGCCAATGATTTGCCGTCGCGGCCGGCTCGTCCGCGCCATGATTGCGAAATAGCTGTGCGTCTTCTCCGTTATTGCTAACCAGAAAGTCCTGCCAACCATCATTGTTGTAATCGCCAACCGCGAGCCCCCGTCCAACCCGCGGCGCGCGAAATCCCGCATTCTGTGTGCGGGTCGCATCCATGAAGACACCATTGCCCATGTTGCGATAAAGTTTCTTTTCTTCTTCATAGGTCACTTCAGGGTGATAGAGCGCAATGTTATCCAGGATGTGTCCGTTCACCACTAGCAGATCGCGCCAGCTGTCATTATCAAAATCAAACATGCGTGCGCCGAATGCGCTATTGAGAATATTGGTTTGCCCCAGGGCGGAGGCAATCGTGTAGTCAGTAAACGTGCCGTCGCCATTGTTGCGATATAGCCTGTTCAACTCGAAATCCAAATGGCTGACGAAAAGGTACAACAAACCGTTGTTCACCACATCCGCGGCGTCCGCGCTCATCCCCGCTTCCGGGCGCCCCTCTTCGCTGAATCCCGCGCCGGATTTATACGACGCATCGCGAAACGTGCCGTCCCCATTGTTCAAATACAAAAAATTCCGCTCCGTATCGTTTGCAATAAAAATATCGGGCCAACCATCCCCATTCAGATCAGCCAGAACAACAGCCAGGCTTTTTCCATCCGTGTTCACCAGCCCTGCCTTGGCCGTCATATCCGTGAACGTGCCGTCGCCGTTGTTGTGATAGAGCCGCATCGAGGTCCCGTGAAAGCTGTCGGGATGGCAGTAGGCACGATAGCCGGGCTTGTTTTCGCCGCAGACAAGCGGATGATCTTCGTCATACTGAACATAATTCGTCACCAGTAGGTCCAGCTTTCCGTCGTGATCGTAATCAAACCATCCAGCCGCCGTTCCCCAATTTCCATCGTCGCCCACGCCGGCTTTGGCAGTCACATCCGTAAAAGTTCCGTCGCCATTGTTGTGCAGCAGCACGGAATGTCTGTAGCCGGTCATGTAAATGTCCGGATAGCCATCGTTGTCGTAATCGCCCACCGCCACGCCAAAGAAGAACGTTCCGTCTGTGTGAATTTTGCTCGCAGCCGTCACGTCCGTAAACGTGCCATCATGATTATTGCGATACAACGCAGGTTGCGGCGGATCCTTCGGGTGAAAAAAAGGCGTGTAACCGCTGTTTACGAAAAACGCGTCCAAATACCCGTCTTGCTTGTAATCGATCCAAGCGACGCCTGCTCCCATCGTCTCTAAATACAACTTTTCAGGTGACGCGGCGCGTTCGTGGTGAAAATGAATCCCCGCTTCGCGAGTAACGTCCTCGAATTGCACGTGAAAGGGATTGGCCACCTCCGAACGGCGACGAAGTATTTCCGTTTGCGTCTGCTGCGCGATTGGCTGCGCCACTAGGTCCCAAGTTACTAACAAAAGAACTCCTGCGCCAAGCAGAGCCAATCGTCCGCCGTGATGCTTTCGTTTCATTTCGCCACAGATTCTAACAAATGCTCCTCACCGGCACACGTGCGCCCCAGCAATTTTGTTAAACGCTCTAACCTCTGCGTCCACTGCTGTGGAAAAGTTCGCGCGCAATCCCAGTTTCTTGTTGACTCCACTCAGTACGTTAGCTAGCCTACGGCCCATCTCGGGCAGGGGCCCACGTCCTAAAATTGAATTATTAGAAATCGGAGGAATTTTGCGGTCGGCTGCCAGTGGCCGCATTTTCTGTTTGTTACGAGATCTTTTACCCGTAACGCGGATTGCATTTTTTCCGACAAACCGTGGTCTCACCAAAAAAAACCGTCTCGCATCGGGAGAGTCGCGATGAAAACCTGGAAAGCCGCATTCCTGGCTGTGATGTTAACGTGCACCCTGCTCCTGTCGGGAGCTACGCTCGCGCAAAACACTCAGTACGGCTCCATTCGTGGAACTGTGTTTGATAACTCTCGCGCCTCGATCGCCACTGCGAAACTGACGCTGACGAACCCCTCTACCGGCATTCGCCGCGAACTCCAGGTCGAGCCCGATGGCTCCTACGTCTTCGACAACGTCGCGCCCGGCGATTACACCATCACTGCCGTGGCCGATGGCTTCGCCG
>JABDEK010000062.1:0-27151 GCA_013287135.1 Acidobacteriota bacterium
CGCGGTCATTTCGGGGTCGTCGAGATATTGGGACATAATCGTTTTGCTGCGTACGGCTACTTCTCCGATTCCTTCGGCATCTGCATTCAGGATTTTCACTTCGATGCCTGGCAGCGGCTTGCCAACCGTATCCCCACGAAACGGTTTGAAATCATTCACGGTGATTACAGTGCCAGCCTCCGTGCAACCGTATCCGTTTCCCACCGGGATACCGAGATCGTAAAAAAACTGCAGCGTGGCCGGTTCGGTGAATGCGCCACCAACAAAAAAGGCACGGAGTTCTCCTCCAAAGGCATCGTGCACTTGCCGCAGCAACTTTCGGCTCAACTTCACATTCGGCTCGCGGCGCGTAAGTGCGCGATTCGTTTTGATCAGAGTGTTCAGGACCGCGCGACGCCCTTTCGGCAAATCCGCGAACCGCTGCCGCAGACCGCGTTCCAGACTCTTCAGCACCATCGGAACCAGTGTCATGTAGGTAATTTTGTAACGGGTGAACGCTTCGCGGATATATTCCGGACGAAGCGTGCGCAAATGTACTACCGCGGCGCCGCAAGTAAACGGTCCGATGAAGCCGATCATAAAATCAATCGCGTGATTCGTCGGAAGAATGCTCAGGTAGCGCACGCCAGGCGAAAAAGGATAGAGCGCAGTGAGCGCCATGCACTGCTCCAGATAATTCTCGTGGGTAAGGATGCAGCCTTTCGGCCGTCCTCCCGTGCCTGAGGAATAAACGATACAAGCCGAATCCTGTCGGCTGCGCGGCGCGAAACTCGGTTCCGCCGCGCTCTTAAATTCTTCCCAGCGTTTCGCTCCTCCCAGATCAGCGCCGCTCGGCGCTTCCGTCACAATCACTACGCGCGAGCCAAGATTCTTGAATTCATCGGCTTGCAGGATCGCGCGCCAGAGATGATATTCGACGATTAGAAACTCCGCTTTCGAATGTGCAAGAAGTTGAAGCTGCTGGCCGGCGGTCAGCTTGTAATCCAGCGGAACAAGAATTCCGCCGCAGAAGAAAATCGCATAAGCAGAAATCAGCCATTTCGACTGATTGGTCATGATGATGGCGGCGCGCGTCCCGCTCTGGAATCCAGCATCTTGCAGCGCGCTCGCAAGCGGCAACGCAACTTCCCCGAATTGCTTGTAGGTTAAGCGGACTTTCTCGCGTTCGCGATCAGCTTCAATCAGGCAAACTTCGTCCGGCCAGCGTTCCAGTGCCGCGCGCAAAGCTTCGCCTAGGGATTGGTATTCGCGGAGGTCCAGCATCAGAGGCGCAATTGAATGCGCTCGGCGAGCGTGCGGAAATCGCTCACGCCTTGCAGTTCGTAATCGGGAAGCTCGATTTTGAAATGGTGTTCGATGCGCGTGAGCAAATCCAGCGCCTGCAAGCTGTTGATGCCGAGCTTTTTGAAGAAATCGTCGTCAGCCGTGAGTTGCTCTCGCGGCACTTTAAAATGTTCGGCTGCGAGCCGCAATACTTCATCGGTTGTGCTCTGTAAGGAGCTCATGCCTCTATGTTGCCATAAATAGGACGCAAAGTGCTTTCGTTCGCCGCCTGAGCTTAGGGCAGGTACGGTAGAGCGTCATTGCTTTCCACAAACTTCCGCAGCCCTTTTTCCACAGCTGGCCGCATGAAAAGATCGCAAAAAATTTCAATCTCGCGACGCAGTTCATCGTAGGGGATGGGCTTGATGAACTGTTTGGCTGCCAGGGCCGTCCCACGGTCAAACTTTTTCAGTTGCGCTGCCGTTTGGCGCGCGACGCGTAGCACGTCTCCTTCTGCTGTCACTTGACTGACGATTCCCGCGGATTGCGCCCTGGTGGCGTTAATGCTGCGTCCGGTAAGAACCAAATCGCGAACTACCGCGTTTCCCAGATCGCGCTTTAGCCGCGGAATTCCGCCAAATCCCGGTATCAACCCCAAACGCAACTCCGGAAAACAAAATCGCGCCATCTTATCCGCAATAATCAAATCGCACGTGAGCGCCAGTTCGAAGCCGCCGCCAAACGTGAGCCCGTTCACGGCCGCTATGGTCGTGAACGGCGCTTCGTCGAGAGCGTTCATTACCGCGTGGATGCGCTCGATGAAATCTCGCAGGCCTGGAAGTCGCTCGACCGCCGGCAATTCCTGCGAAAGATGAAAAAGCTCGCGCAAATCACCACCCGCGCAAAAGCCTTCGGTGCGCGCACTTGAAATAATCAGCGCGTGCGCCTCCTCTCTTAATCTTGGCAATACTCCGACGAATTGTTCGAGCTCAGCAAGCACTGCCAAGCCAATTTCGTTGCATGGAGCATGATCGAGCATCAGCTCAATCGTTCCCTCAACGACTTGCCACGAAAGCGTCTTGCCTTGAAAAGTCTTCATGCGGTTTTCTTTTGATAAATCTGCTCGATCTCTGCTGCGAAACGCGCCGCAATTGCGTCGCGCTTGAGCTTACCATTCGTAGTCAGCAGCCCGTTTTCGGGGCTCAATGGCTCCGGAAGAATTGCAAACGCTCGGATCTGCTTATAGTGAGGCAGATCGCCATTTACTTGCTCAATCGCGAACCGGATGTCCGCGTCCGTCAACCCATTCGAAGAATGAGCGGTCACTAGAGCCGCCAGAAAGCTTCGCTGGTTCCCGACCAAAATAACTCGCTGCGCCTCCGGCACGTGACGCGCGAGTTCCTCTTCAATCGGTTCCGGAGCTATATTGTGGCCCGAATTCAGGATGATCAGATTCTTCAGGCGTCCAGTGATGCGCCAGTAGCCTGCCGCGTCCACTTCACCCTGATCGCCAGTGTGGAACCAGCCGCCTTCGAGCGCCTTGGCCGTTTCTTCCGGACGCTGCCAATAACCGGGGAAAAGATTCGGCCCGCGCACCAAGATTTCTCCGTTCTCGGCCAGCTCCATCTCAATTCCAGGAATTGCTAATCCCACCCACCCAGGCTTCACGCGCGAGGGGTCGTCGAGTGTACAGATCGCGGTAGTTTCCGTCAGCCCGTACGCCTGCAGCACCGGAATTCCAAGCATCATAAAAAAAAACTGAGTTGCGATGGATAGAGGCGCTGAACCGCAAATCAGCGCTTTTAATTTCGGTCCAATGCTCTTTCGTATTTCCGGGAACATAACTCGTCTCGCTAGCCATAGCCACAACGAGTCAAACAAGCGCGAGTCCTTATTTTGCTGCCGCAGATACCCTTGCTGTGCTCGCGTGAATACGAAAGCCGCGAAACCTCCACGTTTCTGAATCGTTTCCGTGATTTTCGCGCGCACGCGTTCAAGCAGCGTGGGAACATTCAAAAAATAGTCCGGCGTGCAAAGCTTCAGGTCTTCAGCAAGCTTCGATACGTCTGTCGAAAGTGTCAAAACGCTGTCGCGCGATAGGGCCGTCAGCAAAAGGATCCAGGAAGCCGCGAAACAGAACGGCAAATAATGGAAAATTTCGTCGGGCCCCTGTTTGGGGTGCCCGACCATAAGCTGATTCAGGCGAGCATTCGTGCAAGCAAGCATGTGGTTCACATTTGCCGCAGTGAGCATGACGCCTTTGGACTCGCCCGAAGTTCCGGAAGTATAGATAATCGTTAGCACATCGGAATCTTCGTGATGTCCGGGCGGCGTCGGGTTCGCTGTTTGCCCGGCGAAAATGGTATCGAACAGCGTAATGTGCGGTGCCGCGGGCCATTGCCTCGTGATCTCCGCGGAAAGCTTCGGGTTGGAGCAGCAGATCCTCGCCGGCAACGAGTCTTTCAACATCGCCACTAGCTCAACCGGGGCTTGTCGCGAATAAAGCGGCACAACCACGAGCCCCTCGGCCGTCATCGCAAGATCCAACGTCACCCAACGAATACTGTTCGAACCAAGCAGCGCGCATCGCTCGCCCTTTTTCAAGCCGCGCGCGGTCAGAAAATTTCGCGCCTCCTGTACCATGCCTAGCAGTTCGTCTCCGGACACCGACTTCACTTTGCCGTCGCGAATTTCGCGTAGCACAGGCTCGCCGGGCTTCTGCTTCAATCGCTCGAAAATATTTTCCAAAAAAGTCATGACAAACGATATTAGGAAGCCAACACCCCGCCGTACTTTTCAACCAATTTGTGAAAATTAGGACTGAGCGGCGGCAGATAATCCTGCCATCCCAGAACCCCGCTTCGAATCGGAAATCCAAGATACCGCCGGGCAACCTGCTCTTCGAAATACATACCCATGCGCGCCATCAACTGCAAATTGCGCGCAACAGTTTCACCGATCGCATCGCGAATTTCTTCCGTCTGCGAATCCAGAATCTGCAGCGAGGCGACGATCTTATCTTCCAGATCCGGATCATCCACTCGCGAGAGCAAATGACCGTGCCCGCGTTCGCGCATCAGATTGCTAATTCGCTCGTCCATGGTCACTCCAGCCGACGGAACGCCAGCGGGCATCGACGTCACAATCGCATGGTAGCGGGAAGAAAGCATCCGGTCGCAGCTCCGCAAAATGCTCACAATTTCGTACATGTTATATCGGTCCGACGCAAAAACAGGCGCGCCGCCCAATTTTTCCCCCATGCGCTGGCACGCGTCACGATCAAGCATTTCCATCGCGACCAAAACAGAGAACACAGCGCGAGATTCTTTGTAGCGTGCGACGCCGCCTGCCATAGCAGCCAAATACTTTTCATACGCCGCGTCCACTTCGCGCCCCGAGCGATGAAAATAAATCGTGCGGTAATAGCTATCTTTGTAAGCCCCCGCAATCGAGTGCGCCATCCATTTTGCAAGCGAAGCCTTCACCGGCCACCAAAACGGATTGATCGGACAAATCGCTAGCACCGGCAATTTCCCGTCCCAGCCCGCATCCAACAGTGCTTTGCGTCCGTACTCTGGCCCAAGCGGCTCAAAAGTCCAAGCTGTGTCGGTTCCCAATTCCGTGGGAACGCCCAGATTTCCCAATACGCTTTGCGACTCGATATTCCGAGTGATGATCAGCGAATCGCGGCAATACCTTTTGCACATTTTTTGCAGCAGCGGATCCATTTCTCCGGCCTCCGCGCCAAAACCAACGCTCAATTTGTTCTGCGCCGCGGCAATTCCCAATGCGCCGATCATCATGGTTGTAAGCGCGTTCGCAAATTTACTTTTGAACATTGAGCCTTCGCACGCCACCACACCGTCATTTTTTCGCACTTCGGAACGCAAAAACAGTGGAAACACGTCGGGCAGGCGAACCTGTCTCGCATCGCCAAAATATCCGCGCGTTCGCTCGAAATTCTGCGACATCACGCTCAACTCAACGTTCTCCGCGCCCAGAATCCGCCGCACTTGCCGAAGAATTTCTTCCACGCGGACATCCGAGCCTGTGTTGCGCGTCCCGTTGTAACCTGCAAAAAGTAGCTTCAGCTTGGCGCCCGGCTTCCACGCTTCGCCCGCGCCCAGCATCCATTCAAATTTATTAAATTCAATCAGGCCGCTGACCCAGGCCTCCAGAAGAAGGTCCGTCATCGCCCCAAATCTCGCGCAGCGGTAGGCTCGTGTGTCGTGTTGTGAACAGAAGCTTCCGGCGGCCAGTCGCGGTATTTGTACAGGAAATTATTGTCGCGGCTGAATTTAAGCAGGGGAAAACAATATCGCGAAAACGGCTCCGGCTTTCGCCCCATTTCCTGCACCACGCGGCGATTATCAAACACCGTGTTCCATACCAGGTAGGGAAGAAAAACCTTCATCAGTGTCGCGAGTCCGCCAATTTTCCCAGCGCGCCCGGCCAGCGCATTCACCATTTTGGAGGATGGCTTTTCCAGGCTCGGCGCAAATACCGGCCCACGTTTCCCCTGTGCCTTGGAAAGCGCGTCGGTCAATTCTACAAACGTCTCCGAATCCGTGCCTGACGATAAATGGTAAATCTCTTGTGCCGGCAGCTCTTTCTGGTGCAAGGTGGCAACGGCATCGGCCACAAAATCTACCGGCACGATATCGATTTTGGCCGTCGGCCGGAAGGGAAGCGCCGGAAGCCCCGCCAAAAAAACAAACGCACGAACCATATCAAACTGATTCGTCTCCGGCCGCCGGCTGTCTCCCAGAACGATGCTCGGCCGAAAAATGGTTCGCTGAACGTCCGGCAAAAGCTGCCGCACCATGTGTTCACAGAATTTTTTTGTGCGCGCGTAGGGGTCGTAGTCCGATCGGTTCCAATCAATCGCGGTCTCTTCCTGCACCACCTCATTCGAACGTTGCCCCGCCACGGCCACCGTGCTCACATGGCTAAAACGCCGCAGCCCGTGATGATCTCGCGCGCGCGTAGCCAGTTGAATTACTTCCAGCGTCCCGCGCAGATTTACGTTCAGACAGCTTTTCTCGGATTTGCGATTCAACGACGCAGCGCAGTGGATGATTGAATCAGTGGAATGTACCAGGCGGGCGTAGTCATTGTCAGCGAGGCCGAAGCGCGCATCCGTCAGGTCTCCCAAAAATAAATGGATTCGCGAATTCAGATACTCTTCAAACTGCGCGAATTCCCGGTGTAGTTGCAGGGATCGCCAAAGCCGCTCCCGCGCCTCTTGCTGCGTGCGCGCACGAACCAAGAGGTTCAGCGGTTCGGAATGATCCGCAAGCAGGTTTGACGCGATGTGCGCGCCAATATAGCCGGTGGAACCGGTCAGAAGAATAGCCACGATTTATGTCAGGAAGCCGCAGTGGAAGCCGAACTCGCCGCTTCCGCGGTGTTCACCTCGGCGCGGTCTGCAAGCTGCACCGAGCGCCGGGGACGAGGTTCCAGTGGACGTCCTTCGATGAGAGGATAGCACCACTTACGCAGAGCAGGAATGTGCACGTTGATCCAATAATCCCACCAATCAAGCGAGCGAGAATTGTAACTGAAATCCGCTTTTTCGCTTTTGGGCAGCGCCGCGCTTAAGCGCTCCACATTCACCGCTTCAAAATTGTGATCGTTGTGCAAAATAAATGGTTCGAAGAGTGAAATCAATTTAATCACTTTCTCCAAGTCGCGTTCCTGTCGCGCCAGTGGCGGACGTGAAGCAAATGGTTCTACCGCGCGATTCACCGCTTGTACCACGGCTTTCTGTGCCGGCGCCGAAAGTTTGTCATAGCGGGATTTCGAAACCGGAATTGCATCGAATTTCAAACGCAGCCTATGATTCAATCCCGTCTGTGCGCGATAAAACTTCCTATGTCCCAGGCCGGTCAGCTCAATCGACCGTCGCATATCGCACGGATTCGCAATAGAAGTCGCCAACTGATACACGCGCGAGTGCCTGCGCGCCACCAGCGCCGCGGCAATCAATGTCATACCGCGAGTCACCAAGTCCACCGGAATTAAATCCAGAGATTTGCTCTCAGTCGTCGGCAGCTGCCGGAAGAACGTCCCAAGCAAATACGAAAGCGAAGCGGAAGTGTTGATTCCTTCATTCCAACCGCGAAATGGCTTCTCAATCGACGATTCCACAATCGCCGGGCGCACTACTGCAATTGCCGCCTTCGGATTTTGATCCAGAAAATTGCGTATCAGCGATTCCGACAAGCTTTTCGTAAAGGTGTAAGTGTTGGGCCAGCCCAGTTCGTTCGCGCGCCGCGTACCCGCGTCGGTCAAAGTGTCGCGCAGCCATCGCACGCGGTTTTTGCGGATTTGATTTTCCAGCGCCGTGCCCTGAAGATTTTTCGCAGCGTGCTCCTTTTTCAGCGATGCGCGGCGAAGCTCCTCGGCCACGCCTTCCGATTCGGCCCGCTTTTCCGTCTCGTGGACAAACTCTTCAAGCGCTTGCAATTCTTTTTCAGCGTCGTAATCGGCTAAGCCAATGGGCGTGTAATTCTTCGAGAGCGTTTCGAGTATTCGCCCGTCGCGCCGGCCGATTACGTAACAGGTTGAAAGATGCAGCAAGGCAGCGTGGTCGCACTCACGGATAAAATTCAGCACATGCACTGTCGAGCGAACGTTCATGGCCAAAGCGTCGCGCAAATCCGGATTGAAGTCCGTCAGTCCTGAGCTGTTGACGATCACGTCCACCGAACGCGCAATCCGCTCGCGGACTTCCGGCGCAAGTCCCAAGTGTGGCTTACTCACATCGCCGTCCACCACCTCGATCCGGTTGCGCAAAAACTCCGCAAAGGCGCTGCCGTATCGTTCGGCCAGCGGCTCGAACACCGGAGATTCCTCGATGGCGCGCTGAAATCGCTGCAATGACGTGACCGTCCGGTTGCGCCGAACCAGCAGAAAGATCCGGCCAATCTCCGGTAAATCTGTCAGCAAATTCGACAGCCAAACCTTGCCAATGAATCCTGTGGCGCCGATCAGCAGAATATTTTTTCCGCGCAGCGATTCGCGCACCGAAAACGGCCCCGCGCCGTTTGTAAAATCGAAATGAACAACGGGCAAAAACACCTCGGGTGCGGTGCGCTCGTCGGTTTGAATCGCCTCATCCAGCAGCTCAGGATTTTTCGTGAATCCCAGCACGCGCACGAGGGCTTTACGAGAGACGCGTCCATCCGCCTGCCTTCCGGTGATTTTCGCGAAAGCGCCGCGCGGACGAATCACCGGATCGAGCAAGCGCCCCGTGGCGATACCGTCGCGGAAATCCAAACGGTTGCAAACAATCTGTTTCACGCCCAAATGTTTCGCCAGCGGCCGCATGACATGGTCCAGCCCCTGGCTTACCAGCACAATGGGCGCGCCCATAGCGATCAAGCGCTGCAGTTTCTCAACGCCTTCTTTTTTCAGCCGCGGCTTCAGAAAATATTCGACGAATTCTTCGCCCAGCAGGTCCAGTCGGTCTCTGCTTACCCCACGCAACACGCTGTGCAGCAGCCGGGTCGCAAACACCCGGTTGGTACAGTAGAGAAAGGGGCGCGCAATCGCGAGAAACGCCATCCCGCCCCGCCGCGTCCACCGCTGCAGGAAGCTTTGGGAGTTCCACGCAAAAAAGCCTACGGGCCGCACCGCCGTCAAATTCAGCAGACTTCCTTCCACCCGCCAGAACACACGTTCGCGCGCATCGCCAGCGGAGGCCTCTTGCCCGGTCCGCGGAATATTCGAAATGTGCTCTTTTGGCTTGGACGGCAACATGGTGAGTGGTTTTACCGCCAATTGCAAACGAAGATACAAAACTAGCACGCCAGTTCGCGCCAATCAAGCGGGGCAGGCTTCTGGGGCTTCTGGGTGAGGAGTCAGGTTAAAAATGGCCGCATTAGCCGGCCAGTACATTCCTGAGCGCTCCGTAATTCGGTAGCGATTTGACGGGAGAGTCACCGTGACCGGTCTTTCCAGTCTATTCTACTTCACTTCACCTGCGGCGACGACTGGCTCATCGCTTTCTCGATGTCGCTCGGCGAGTAGGGCAATGCAGGGTTTATAACTTCGTGCCCGGCAGCCGTAATGAGGAAAGTATCTTCAACGAAGAAAGCCTGATTGCCTGAGGTCAGCTGCGGTTCGTAACAGAGCACGTTACCTGCCTGAAAGGCTTTCGGAGCGCCTTCGGCCATGTCGACCCCGAGTCCGTGCAAAGCATAGCCTTTTCGTTTTAAGGCGTCGGCAGCCGCCTCTTTGGCCATCGCAGTCTTTAGCTCATTCTGGTGCTGTTCGACATAAGCCAAGGTAGCCTTGAAAACATCCATGGAACTCGCGCCGGGACGCATAGTGGTTATACCCGCAAGATATGCGCCGTTCAGCAACTCCATCGTCTCGCGCTGTCCTTCATCAAAATGTCCGGAAACCGGAATCGTTCGGCCAAAATCGCCCTTGTACATCTGGAAATCGCAACCCAAGTCTAGCCTCACAACTTCGCCAGCCTGCATCTTCCGATCCAGATTGTGATAGTCGACAAATGGCTCGAACAGCGTATTTTCCAAGGTGTAAGGACCCGAACGCACTCACGGCCACAGCGACAGCCCATCCGAGCCAGCTTGCAAACACGCGTCCACCACCGCGCCTTCCACTTGGCGTTGCGTTTTTCCCGGCGCGATAGCATGTACGCCCGCCCAGAATCCTTCCGCCGTCACGGCAGCCGCCTGGCGCATCCGCGAAATTTCCGCAGGGCTTTTCACAGAGCGCACTTCGTCGAGAATTGCAAACCCATCTTTCACTTCAAGATCACTCCAGTGCTGGCGCAACATGTTTGTCCATGTCAGGTTGGGGTTTTGCAGCGGACCTAAGCCTGGAGGAGTCCCGAATTTGCTATCTCCAGACATGAACCCCGTTTGGCCTCCTTGGTCCGTGAACAAAACTAGCTTTGGGTTGTCCTTCCGGCGCGACTCGATGAAAGTGGCGAATTGATCCCAAGAGACGACGTGATCGATCCCCAGTTCTTTTTCAGTCTGAGGGCCTGGGTCGAAGAAGACAGCATCGAACCCGTGTAGGTCGCCGCCCAGTGGAATGCGCGATGGAACAAACAGCCACGATTCTTTCTTCGTGCCGTCCAGCGCCAGGATGGCGCCGTGCGCATTGGCCAAACCAGTGAAGTAGTAGAAGCTTGGATCTTGGTGGAGACCGGATTCATCCCAGTGCTTCAGTCCCCAGGATGTGCGCAGTAGGACGATTCCGTCTGGAACCTTTTCCAGTGCGGCTTTGCGTCGAGCTTGAAATTCCTGCGTATCAAAACTGGTCTGACCGGAGGTAGCGAGGCCGGCGAACATAAGAGCCAGAACCGACACACCTAGAAAAGTCTTCATTAGCCGCGCTCCAATCGTGGTTGGCACTAACGCCCGCGAGCCAAGCACATCATGTCGTCTGATCAGATGGCCGACTTCCTTTTGCCAAGTCCCGCGATTCAAATGTCGTGAGTAGTCATCTCCTTCGATACTTCCGGTCTGTTTATGGATTAATTAACGAAAAATGAAGCACTGGGCCTTCTTGAGCAGATTCGGTTCCAGATGGATCTTTTCCTGGTCCGCTGATCTAACGTGGCTTATTTTTGATCGTTGAGAATTACGCGTGATGGGGATGTCCGCATGCGGGATTTCCCGTGTCCTGAGCGGACAGCTAAATTTAAGGACGGTTTCCGCTATTCGCCTTGAGGCTAGCCTCCAAATAGGGAGAGTTGCTTGCTCGATATTTTGCGAATAGGAAGTTCGTTTCCGTCTCAGGGCGCTCCGCGAACAAAATCAAAAACTCATAGCACACAGGTCCTTCCAAAGTGCGCTTTCTCATGGTAGCGTGACTTAGGAATTATGAAGATAGAGAGGGAACGGCCGGAGAAATGGTCCGCTGAATCGGCACCCAGGCTGGAAAAGAGCGTAATTTCTAATCGCGAGCTCCAAGCATTAGACTCACATCTAAGTCACAGAAAACAAAGGACAGTACCCCGTTCTACGCGCGAACTTTCGACCAACTGGAGTGGCGATTTTCTTCCGCCCAGTCTTCAGCGAACGATCTCCATTCGAGTCTCCACTTTCCTCTCACATGCTCTACTGGCCGTTCTGATTTTCGTGGTGGCGGCTGCGAGGCCGCTGGCCGCCCAGGAAAAACGCAAAGTGATCGTAGACGAAGACTGCTCCGGTCCCGGCGGCACCAACACACAAGCCATCCTCGCGCTGATCCAATCGCCCGATACCGATATGCTCGGCATCACTATCGTCAGCGGAGACGCTTGGCGCGACGAAGAAGTTCAACATGCTTTACGCCTGGTGGAAATTATCGGCCGCACGGATATTCCAGTGGTTCCCGGCGCGGCTTTTCCTCTCGTAAACAGCAAGGAATTCATAGCTCGGTGGGAAACCATCTACGGCAAGGTGGTTTATCAAGGCGGCTGGAATTTTGCTAAGGGGCACGCGGTCCACGGGCCGACGGAAATTCCTCCCATGCCGGAGGGCGCACCCACAACTAAACCGTTGAACGAAGCGGCCGCGAATTTTCTCGTACGAACGGTCCATCAATATCCGCACCAAGTGACAATTTACGAAGGCGGGCCGCTCACCAATCTCGCGCTCGCACAATCCCTCGATCCTGAATTCGCTTCGCTCGCGAAGGAGCTTGTTCTAATGGGCGGCAGTTTAAATCCGCAAACGGACGATCCTGAGTTTTCCATCACGCCGCGTCGCGAATTTAATTTGTGGATGGATCCTGAAGCATCGCGCATCGTGCTGCATGCGCCGTGGCCGCGCGTCGTGGTCACCACGGTGGATATTTCACTGAAAACTAAAATGAGCCAGGATTTAATTTCGCAGATTGCCAAAGGCCAATATCCCGCCGCGCAGTACACCGCAAAATATGCCGAAGGCAATTATCTGTGGGACGAGCTTGCTTCGGTCGCTTGGTTGGATCCTTCCATCATCACCAAATGGAAAAAGCTTTATCTCGACGTCTCGATTGATCATGGCGCTTCTTACGGCGACACGCTCGTATGGACCGAAGACACCCGGCCTCACCTGGGCGAACGCCTAGCAGAAATTCAGGACGACCTCGACAAGCCAAAATTCTACAAAGAATTCGTGGACCTCTTAACGCGCCCGACCCCGCCGGGAAACCACCCGACTCAATAGCAATTAGACCAGCATGCTGAACCAAAATAACAAATATAATCAGCGCTGGATAGCGTCGCCGAAAAGGTTTGACAACGCACGCTGGTAGTCCGGATCGTCGGGTGAAAGCGCCGCGGCTTTCTTGTACGCAGCGATCGCATTTGCTCTGTCTCGGCGCTGTTCGTAAATCGCGCCCATCTCAAAGAACGCGTCAGACTCCTTCGGATTCACAATTGTAGTTCGTTGGAAGACCACGAGCGCTTCGTCCATCTTTCCCTGCTTTTCAAGAATCTTCCCTTGCACGTACAGAAAATCTGGCTGATAAGGATCGCGTTCCAGCGCCTGCGAAATTGCTTCACTCGCTTTGTCCATGTCGCCGGTAGAGTAATAGAGTTTAGCGAGCTGAGAATACGCAGCACCGTACGTGGAATCCCTCGCGACGGCCTGCTGCAACAAATCGAGCGACCCTGCGAAATCGTTTTTCAGCGCAAGGTCATTTGCTTGCTGGACCAGGTGTTTTGCTTGCGTCTGATTCTCTTTAGTTTCTCGATCGTTCCTTGAAGACTTTTCGAACTCCACCAAGATTTTCTGGGCCTGCTCGGAACTTCCGGCGCAGTTGTACGCGCGCGAAAGCAGGAAAAGGGTTTCGGAATCCTGCGCCGACATTTCGAGAAGAGGCTCAAGCGTCGCAACCGCTCGTTGACATCGATTCTTCCCCTGCACAGCGGATTCGCCCTGCGGTGCGCGCAAAAGGATTTTGCCCAGCAGTAATCGCGCGCGCGGATTACGAGGTTGCAGCTTTACACTTCTCATCGCGTCGGGCAGCGCGGCCGCGTCTTGGTTGCGGTCAGCATAAATCTTCGCTCGCGTGTAGTAAGCCAGAGCATTCTGGGGGGCGCGAGTTAAAACCTTCGCAATCTGTGCCAGCGCGTCGTCTGAATCCCCCTTGGCCTCGTAAGCGACGGCCAGCCGATTACGCGATTCCACATCTGCAGGCACAAGCACGAGCGCCGAGCGCAGGTGCGCGATTGCAGCGTCGTAGGTTTGCAGTTCGATGTCGAGATCGCCAAGTGCAGCGAGCGGCTTCGGACTCTGTGGATGTTCCGTGTGAGATTTCTCCAGGATTTGCTTGGCCTCAGCATAATTGTGAACGCCGCGATAAGCCTGGGCGAGTCCAATTTCAGCGTCCCAGTCGTGCGGCGATATTCTTAGTGCTTCGGTGTAGCTCGCGATCGCTTCAGCGTAACGCGCAACCCTAATTAGCGCGTCGCCCAACTCGACGTGCGTACCCGCGCTGCGCGGTGCAATCTCGATGGCTTTCTCGTAACTCGCGATTGCTTGGTCCCAATTTCCCACAGCCGCGTTCGCACGAGCTTGAAGCTTCAGTTGCTGTGCATGCTGCAACGCTGTTTGCGCGCTTGCAGGATGGCTTCCGAGCGTTAGAAAAAGCAGTAGCAGGCTTGTGTTGCGAAACCACAACATGCGCGGATTATAGCATCGGCACTTCGACCGTTTTTCTTGCAGTGTTTTGCCTTGACTCACGGGGCCTGGCGAACTATACGATGACGCGAGAATCCCGAGGAATTCATGTTCACCCCGCATAGCTTTGGCACAGCCCTGATCATGATGGTGGTTGCTGCAATCTGCTGGGGGTCGTGGGCTAATACTTTCAAGGGCGTGAAGCATTACCGTTTCGAACTGTTTTACTGGGACTATGCCATCGGCATTTTCGTTATGTCGCTGGTACTGGCCTTCACCATGGGCAGCATCGACGGCGGCCCAGCCAGTTTTGTCAACAATGTGAAGGCTGCTGACGCCGGCAACCTCGGCTGGGTCTTACTCGCCGGAGCGATTTTCAATCTGGCGAACCTTTTGCTTATGGCGGGAGTCGATTTGGTGGGGCTCGCGACAGCATTTCCCGTTGCCATAGGGATCGCGTTGGTGGTGGGCGTGGTGCTGAGTTACGTCCAGGAGCACCGAGGCAATGTAAATATGCTTGCGGCGGGAATACTTTGCGCCGTAGCCGCGGTGATTTTGGACGGCAAAGCGTATGGCGAACTGAAGACCGGCAAAAGGGCCACGCGCAGAGGCATCCTCATTTGTGTAATCTCGGGCGTTCTGATGGGACTGTGGGCGCCGTTTGCAACGCGAGCTCTCACACACGGAAATACGCTAGGCCCGTACAGCGCCTCCGTTTTTCTTTGTCTTGGAGCGTTGCTGTCTTGTTTCATTTGGAATTTCTATTTCATGAAACATCCCCTAGTAGGTGAGCCGGTTGATTTCCGCGATTTTTTTCGAGGACCGGTGCATGGTCATGTGCTGGGTTTGATTGGCGGAGCTATCTGGGCCACTGGAATGGTTTTCGATTTAGTGGCCGCGCAATTCACTGGTGTCTCGATTTCTTATGCGATTGGCCAATCCGCGCCGATGGTGGCCGCTTTGTGGGGAATTTTTGCCTGGAAGGAATTCGCTGGCGCCAACACGCGCGCGAAAGTCTACCTGGCGTTGATGTTTGTTTTTTATATTCTAGCAATCCTGTTAGTGGCGCGCGCCAACACCGCTGGCTAGGCACGATCCACGTGACAAGTTCATTTTGTCACAGAGAGCAGATTCCTCGCTGCGCGTCGCGCCTGCCCTTCGCGGAGGGAAGACAAATGCGCGACGCTTTGCTTCCGAATGCAAGTCGCTGGGGGCGTCGATCGGATTTGTGATTCTAGATTGGTGGGCGCCGGAATTTGCCGCAGGCATTTTCGATGGTGGCAGCTATGCCGAGCACGGCTTCGTCTTCCCAGGGGCGTCCGACAATTTGCACGCCAATCGGCAAACCCTCAGGCGATTGGGCTACAGGAACCACAGCAGCGGGATTTCCGAGCAGATTAAACCATTGCGAATAGCTCATTGCTTTTAAGTACTCCACTTTTCGTTCCTGCACCATCCACTCGCGTTCGCCATGGTGAAATGCCGGAATGGCGCAGACAGGGCAGAGAAGAATCGGAAACTCCTCCATTTTTTCGAGTAGCTTGCCGCGAAGTACATCGCGAGCGAGAAGCGTGTTCAAAAGATCTTGCGCGGTGAGTGGCGGGGCTTCGGCGGCCATGGCGCGAAATGCCCGGAAGATGGGACTAAGCTCCGTTTCGCGGCCTGAAATCGTTGACGAAAATGACATCTGGCCGGCGCGGCCGAACAAGTTCCACCAGAGCTGCCAGACACGGTCTAGATTCTGCGGGCGCCATTCCGTGACCTTAAAGCCTTGCGTGCGCAATGCGTCGACTGCGGTGTGCACTGCAGCGACGGTTTCAGAAGTACCCTGCGTGGTTTCGTCATCCACAAAATATGCCACGCCAAGCTTACGAATCTCCTGCGCGCTCCAGTGCCTCAAGGGAACGGGTGCAGAGGCGGGATCGCCGGGATCGGGGCCGGCCATTATTTCGAAAAGTTTTTGCAGGTCGCCAACTCGGCGAGCCATGGGGCCTACAACGCCGAGTTGCGCGAACGGGCCCGCAGATGCGGGGTAGTGGCCGGTGGAAGGAATGCGTCCGGGCGTGGGCTTTAGTCCGCAAATTCCGGAATAGTGTGCGGGGATGCGAATGGAACCGCCGCCGTCGCTACCCACGCCTCCCGCTGAACATCCCGCGGCGATGGCCGCAGCTTCGCCGCCACTCGAACCACCGGGAGTGCGCGAAAGATCCCAGGGGCTGTTCGTTCGTCCATAAACGAAGTTATCGGTTTCGTAGGCCATCAAAAATTCCGGAACGTTTGTATTGCCCAGGATGACCGCGCCCGCAGCACGCAGCCTAGCCACAAGTGGAGCGTCTGCGGACGGAATATAACCTTTTCGCAAGACACTGCCGCATTCGCAGGGTAAACCAGCAACATCGATCGAGCTCTTAATAGAGATCGGAACGCCGTGAAGCGGGCCTATGGAATTTGATTTTGCAGAGGGGCCGAGGGCGGCCGTGGCGGACTTGGCTTGAGCGCGTGCGCGTTCGCTATCAACTTTAACGAATGCGTTTAACTTTGGATTCAATTCACCGATGCGCGACAAGTGCGCGTCGACCAATTGCAAGGCTGAGATCTTCTTCGCGCGGATACCTTCCGCCATTTCGGCCAGTGAGATATAAACAATGTCGTCCAATTCGACCTCGACCTGTTGTTGTGAGTCGCAAAGTCTAACACGTCACGGATATTGATCGACGCGCGCCTTGGCAGAATCGAGTCACGATTGACAGGCCTGCAACTTAAAGAGAAAATTCGCGTTCAACAGGAAGCCAATACTTTGCAAACTTTCGACATGTGCATACATGCGTCTGCGTGGGGTCCGCGATGACGCGACGGTTTCGTGCAATCTTGCTCGCTGTTTTGTTTGTGACCTCGGTGTACCTGTTTGCGTGGCCTTCGGCCAACGTGCCTTACTTTGCGGCGGTGATACTCCATCTTCTCGCGGGCATCGTACTTCTCATTTTTGTAGTATTTGCTCTCAGTGGAATTTTTCGAAATGCTTCGGCCCTATCGCGGATCGGCTGGATTCTGATTGCTATTGGCGGCTTGCTGGGAACGGTGCTTATCAAGACCGGGACCCGCCACGACGAATGGCCTCTGCTTTACACGCACATTGGAACGTGTGTCGCGGGTGGCGCGTTTCTGGCCTCGGCGTGGGCCGGCGAGCGCGGATTTCTTGTGCAAGGGCGGACTGCTGAGGTCTTACGCACTGCGATGTTCCTTGTCGCCGCAGCACTCGCTGTCTCGGGCGCGTGGTGGATGCGTACGGTCCCTTGGGAGCGCGCGCATCGTATTGAGAATCCAGTCATAGCACCTGGGGCGATGGACAGCGAAGGCGACGGACCCGGTGGTCCGTTTTTCCCAAGTTCAGCGCAGACGGCGCACGGTGGAGAAATTCCCGCAAATTATTTTACGGAGTCGGATTCCTGCCAGCGTTGTCATGCGGACATTTACAAAGAGTGGCAAAGCTCAGCGCATCATTTCTCGTCATTCAACAATGCGTGGTATCGCAAGAGCATTGAGTACATGCAAGACACTGTAGGCGTGCAGCCGTCGAAGTGGTGCGCGGGCTGTCACGATCCTGCGCTGCTTTTTAGCGGAATGTTCAATCGGCCGATTCGTGAAGTGGAAGATACGCGCGCCGGGCAGGCGGGACTGGGCTGCATGATGTGCCATTCGATTGCAAAAGTGAAAAGCACGATGGGACAGGGAGATTTTGAGCTTGAATATCCAGCCCTGCATCGCATGGCGGCAAGTTCCAACCCGCTGGTGCGTCGCTTCCACGATTTTCTGACCGATCTGAATCCTGAGCCGCACCGGCGCGTGTTCCTAAAGCCGTTTATGCGCACACAGACGGCGGAATTCTGTTCGACTTGCCACAAAGTGCATCTCGATGTTCCGGTGAATCATTACCGATGGGTGCGCGGCTTCAATGAGTACGACAACTGGCAGGCTAGCGGCGTGTCGTTTCAAGGCGCGCGCTCATTTTATTATCCGGCCAAAGGTCAGGCCTGTGCGGACTGCCATATGCCTTTAACTCCATCGGCGGACGCTGGAAATATAGCGGGGAACGTACATTCCCATCGCTTCCCCGCGGCAAACACGGCGCTGCCCTATGTGAATGACGACCAACAGCAATTGAGCGACACCGAGAAATTCCTGACCGATCACGAGGTGAGCGTGGATATTTTTGCAATCTCACCGGAGGCGGCTGCGGAGAAAGCCGGCAGCGGGGCTGCTGGACGTGCACAAAGTCCGGCTGCCGCGATTGGCGGAGGCAATTTTGCTGCGCCCGTCTTGGAAACCACGTTTGGGCAGGGAGAAGAGACCGAAGCGCCCGTACCGGCAAGTGCCTCGCCGGAATCGGCAACGCCGATTGCTCTGCTGACGGCGCCGCTGAACCGCGCTGCGGGGTCGGTCCGGCCGGGTACGACATACCGGGTGGACGTGGTGGTACGAACGCGCAAGCTGGGACACTTTTTTCCAGGCGGCACGGTGGACGCTTACGATTGTTGGCTCGAACTGAAGGCGGTAGATGACAAGGGCGAGACGGTCTTTTGGAGTGGACCCGCGGAAAATGATGGCAAGGGGCCAGTGGACCCGGGCGCGCATTTTTATCGCTCGCTGCAGATCGATGCGCACGGAAATCCCATCAACAAACGGAACGCATGGGCTACGCGAGCGGCCGTTTATGTTCGGCTGATTCCACCGGGGGCCGCCGACACAGTGCACTATCGACTGCAGATTCCGCCGAGCGCAAGTGGCCATATTCATCTGAACGCCCGAGTGAACTATCGAAAGTTCGCCTGGTGGAATACACAATTTTCATTTGCCGGCACACGTGATCCCAAGGACGCAGAAATACCACGCTCGCCGAATTTTGATGATGCGCATTACGTGTTCACCGGCGATCCGGCGAAATCGCCGGGCGGAAGCAAAGGTGTTCCGTCGTTGCCGATTGTTGTGATGGCGGAGAACACGGTGGATTTGGATGTACTGGTCAGGAGCGCGGCCCAACCTGAGACGAAGGTTGTGCTGAAATCTGAGGACTGGATGCGCTGGAACGACTACGGCATTGGTCTATTTCTGCAGGGGGATTTATCTGGCGCGGCGGGGGCCTTTGAAAAGGTCACGGAGATGGACCCTAAGAATCCAGACGGATGGGTGAATTTGGGACGTGCGCGTGTGCAGGAAGGGAATTTGGTTTCGGCGCGCGAAGTACTCGACCGTGCACTGGCGCTGAGCCCGAAGCTGGCACGCGCGCATTTCTTTTACGCCAAGATGCTGCGTCAAGAAGGGCACTACGACGAAGCGGCCGAGCATTTGCGCGAAGTGTTAGCACAATATCCGCGTGACAGAGTCGTTCACGACGATTTGGGGCGAATTTATTTTTTGCAGCGGCGTTACTCCGATGCGGTGAAGGAATTCAGTGCCACGCTCGCGATAGATCCGGAGGATTTGGAAGCGAATTACAACTTGATGCTTTGCAATACGGGACTTGGGCATAGCGACTTAGCCAGCGAATATCAGAAGCGGTATCTGCGTTTTAAGGCTGACGAGTCGGCGCAAACGTTGACGGGGCCTTACCTACGTAGTCATCTGGATGACAATGTGGAGCGGCAGCCGATCCACGAGCATGTTTCGGCAGTCAATCCGAAGGAACAGTTCAAAGCGGTAAAGAACCCAGGAAACTCCGGCCGAGCAAAGGAATCAGATTGAAGAACGAGCGGCGACGGCACCAATGGCAATTTGCGCTGTATGCGGTGACCAGTTTTTTAATTCTCTGCATGGTTGCTGAGAAAGCCGCGCTATTCGGCGCATCGCAAAAAGGCTCGGTGTCTGCGCCGGCCGGTTCCCCGACCCATTTTGAAGACATCACAGGCGCCTCGGGAATACACTTTGTCCACTGCAACGGAGCTTTCGGAAAGAAGTGGCTGCCGGAAACAATGGGGCCCGGTGTGGCATTTTTGGATTACGACAACGATGGCTGGCAGGACGTTCTCTTTGTAAACGGCACTGCTTGGGCGGGACATCCCGGCAAACACTCCACTCTGGCGCTTTATCACAATAATCACGATGGAACTTTCACCGACGTTACGCAGAAGGCCGGGCTTGCTGTGGAAATGTATGGAATGGGAGTGGCCGTCGGCGATTACGACAATGATGGCTACGACGATATTTTTATCACCGCACTGGGGCAGAGTCATTTGTTCCACAACAATGGCAACGGAACGTTTACTGATGTGACCAAGAAGGCTGGGCTGTGGGGACCGAACGAGTTCAGCACCAGCGCTGCTTGGGTGGATTACGACCGCGACGGCCATCTGGATCTGGTGGATGCGAATTACGTGCAGTGGTCTCCGGAGACCGATATTTATTGCGCGCTGGATGGAAAAACAAAATCGTACTGCACGCCCGAGTCATACAAAGGGAGTTCGGTGAGGCTTTGGCACAATCGCGGGGATGGAACTTTTGAAGACGCTACGCAAAAAGCTGGGCTGTACGATCCAACTTCGAAGAGCTTGGGCGTAACGGTCCTGGACGCGAATCAAGATAGCTGGCCTGACATTTTGGTCAGCAATGACACGCAGCCAAATAAACTTTACATAAATAATGGCAATGGGACGTTTTCGGAAAAGGGCGTGCAGTCTGGCATTGCGTATAGTGAGGACGGAATCGCGCGTGCGGGCATGGGCGTGGACGCGGGAGATTACGACCGGTCGGGATATCCCAGCGTGCTCATCACAAATTTCTCGAATCAGATGCTGGCGCTGTATCACAACGAGCGAAATGGATTGTTTGTGGACGAGGCGCCGCGGTCCGATGTGGGCCACGCTAGTTTACTGACGCTTGGATTTGGATGTTTCTTCTTCGACTACGATCTTGACGGCTGGCTGGATATATATGTAGCGAACGGGCACATCGAGGGTGCCATCGAGCGGGTGCAGCCGAGAGTTCGTTACGCAGAGCCTCCACATCTTTTTCATAATCTGGGCGATGGGAAATTCAAAGAGGTGACGGCTCGGGCGGGGGCGTCCTTCGCCACCCCTCGAGTGGCGCGAGGCGCAGCTTATGGCGATATCAACAATGACGGCGCGCTGGATCTGGCGGTGGCGACCAACGCCGGGCCAGCGGCGCTGTTCGGAAATACCGGGACGAAAAATCACAGTTTGCGGATCAAGCTGATCGGCACGAAATCGAATCGCGACGGAATTGGAGCGGTGGTTCAGGTGACGGCGGGAAACGACACGCAATCGGAGATGCTGCGCAGCGGTTCAAGCTATTTGTCGTCGAGTGAATTAGTTTTGACGTTTGGGCTGGCTGGACACACACAGGTTGATGCCGTTGAGGTACGCTGGCCAAGCGGGCAGACGGATCATTTGAAAAACATAGCGGCGGACCAGATTGTGACGGTAAAAGAAAATCAGGGCGCAATTGCGACAAAGGCGCTCGTAAAACGCTAGAATGGTGCGGAAATTTCCTTTAAGGGTTGCGTGAACGCATTGGAACGCGCCACACGATTGATTCGGACAATTCCTTTTTTTCTTCTGATGGCTGGCGCGCTTGCCGGCGTTGTCGCTAATGCACAGCAACAAACTAAGAGGCCCCGCAAATCCAAATCCACTGATTCAAGTGCCTCCGACCAGGCTGACGCGCAGGCTGCGCAGCACGCACAAATCATCCGCGAAAACAATTTCGGCGTAGCGCTGATGAACCGGCAGCAGTTCGAGCAAGCGTTGGGGAAATTCCAGCGCGCCTGCATTCTGGAGCCGCAATCCGACGTTGGCTGCGTGAATACGGGGATCGCGCTGCTGAATATGCAGCGGTTTGATGAAGCACGGCAAATTGTAGAAAAATCAGCGGAGCGCGATCCGCGGAATCCGCGCGTGTGGTTCAATCTTGGGCTACTGGAGAAGGCCGTTGGTAAGTCGGATGAGGCCATTGAGGATTTTCAGAAAGTCGCGCAGCTCGATCCGTACGACGCCGACACTCAATATTTTATTGGGTTGATGTATTCGCAGGAACAGAAATACGACGAAGCGATTGCGGCGTTCAAGCGCGCTCTGGATTTAAATCCATTCCAAGTCTCCGCAGAGTTCGGGCTGGCCCAGGCGCTCCAGCGGAAAAACGATACGGCCCATGCAAAGGAACATTTCGATCGGTTTCAACATTTGGTGTCGGAGAAGCTTGGCAAGCCAGTTAGTTTTATTTATGGCGAGCAAGGCAAATATTCGCTGGCAGAACTGATGATGCCAGCGCCGGAGCCGGCGCCTCCAACTACAAAGGTGCATTTTGTAAACGTTACTTCGCAATCGGGGCTGCCCGCGCAGCCGTACACTGCAACAAGCACAGCGAAAACCCAAAACGAGCCTTCCGAACCGAATGTGGAGCCCGAATCGATCGCACGCTTTTTGGGCAGTGGAGCTTGCATCATTGATTACAACGGTGACGGGCGTCCGGACATTTTTCTGGTGGATGCCGATGGCAAGGGCCATGCGGCGCTCTACAAAAATGAAGGCAACGGAAGATTTGTAAATGTAACCAAAGAGGCGAAGCTCGACATTCACGGCGACGGTTTGGGATGCGCCGTCGGCGATTTCGACAATGACGGTAAGCCTGATCTTGCTGTGAGCATGAACGGGCGAGTTTTGCTATTCCATAACGAAGGAAAGGGGATTTTTAAGGACGTCACCGAGCAAGCGGGAATTGAAATGGATGGGCTGTCTATGGGAGCAACGTTTATCGATTACGACCATGACGGCGACTTGGATCTGTACATCACGCGCTTCAGCGATTTTCCGCTGACTAACCTGGCCGAGCCGTTTTCGTTTCCCATGGATACCAGCAGCCCGGGAAATATTTTGTGGCGGAATAATGGAAATGGCACGTTCACGGACTGGACGGCTGAAACAGGACTGGTTGGAAGTGGGCCGTCTGTAGGCGCGATTGGAAGTGATTTGAATAACGACCGGGCGATCGATTTTGTGGTTACCGGATGGCAGAAGGCGCCGGTGGCGTTCATGAATCCGCGGGAAGGAAAGTTTCGTGCAACAGTTCCGTGGGCTAGCGATATGCCGGCTCCTACAGCGGGTGTTGTCGCGTTTGATTTCGACAAAGATGGTTGGATGGACTTGGCGTTCACGCACTGGGGGACGCCGGGACTGAGTTTGTGGCGCAATGTTCCAGGAAAACCGTTTGAGCGAGTAGCCCTGCCGGACATGGAATGGATGCGCGGCTGGGGCCTGGCTGCTTTGGACTACGACGCCGATGGATGGATGGACTTGGTTGCGGTGGGAGAGGGTTTTTCTGGAGAGGGCCGGATAGTTTTGCTGCGCAATGAAGGCGCGAAAGGATTTCGCGATGTGACCGCGCTGACCGGATTGGACAAGATCGAATTGCACAATCCGCGCGGAGTGATTGCGTTTGACGCTGAAGGCGATGGCTTCATCGATTTGCTGATCACGCAGAATCATTTGCCACCGGTGCTTTTAAAGAACGAAGGAGGCAATCGATATAACTGGTTGAAGCTGCAATTCAAAGGCACGAATGACAACAAGACGGGAATCGGCACGAAGGTTGAGATGAGCGCCGGCGCGCTGCAGCAGAAGTGGGAAGTCAGTGGCGCTTCGGGTTACTTGGGGCAAGGTCCAACGGAAATTGTGGCGGGACTTGGGCCTGAGCGCGGCGCGGATGTGATTCGACTCCTGTGGCCCACAGGCGTGGTGCAGGACGAGATGGAAATTCCCGCGCACAAGACGGTAACGATAACTGAAATTGACCGGCGCGGCAGTTCCTGCCCAATCGTGTTCGTGTGGAACGGTCAGAAGTTTGAATTTCTCGCAGACATGATCGGGCCCGGAATCGTGGGGCATTGGATCGCTCCGAACCAGAGGAATACTCCGGACCCCGAAGAATATTTGAAGGTGACGGGCTCGCAGGTGCAAGCGGAAGACGGAATCATTAAATTTCGCATGCTGGAGCCAATGGAAGAGCTGGACTATCTCGATCAAGCGCGCTTGATCGCAGTGGATCATCCTTGGGATGTGGAGGTCTATCCCAACGAACGTTTCATGACGAATCCGCCATTTCCGAAATTCAAAGTAATTGCAAGTTTCGAAGCGCATCCACCACTGGGAGCGTGGGATGATCACGGACACGATCTGTTGCCCCTGCTCGTGGCGCGAGACCACAAATATGTGAAGGACTTTCCGGATGCTCCGTACGCGGGCTTCGCTGCTATGCATACGATCGAACTGGACCTCGGGCCGTGGGACCCAGCGCGTCCGCTGCGCCTATTGATGGACGGTTTTACCGACTATTTCAGTGCTAGCTCGATGTACGCGGCATGGCAAGCGGGAATTCAGCCGGCGCCGCCTTACGTTGAGATGCTTGACGATTCAGCGAAGTGGGTGCGGGTAGTCGACGATATGGGGTTTCCCGCAGGGCTTTCGCGAACGATGGTTGCGGACTTGACTGGTAAACTTCCGGCCGGCACGCGGTTCATTCGCATCACGACGAACTTGAAAATTTATTGGGACCGCATCCTGGTGGATAATTCCGCTACGGATACGCCGTTTAAGACCACAGAAGTGCCTTTGGCTAAAGCTCAATTGCAATTTCGCGGCTATCCGCGCGTGGTGGAGGGGAATCCGCGCAACGATTTGAGTTATGTCTATGAGGATATAAGTGCAACCGGGCCTTATTCGCGGCAGATTGGAAATTACACGAGGTATGGGGACGTAGCAAATTTACTACGCGCGCCGGACGACGAATACGTGATCTTTGGGTCCGGCGACGAAGTGGCGGTGGATTTTGATTCAAGACATTTGCCGGAGTTGCCCGATGGCTGGACTCGCGATTATTTCTTTTATGCGAATGGATTCGCGAAGGACATGGATTTCTACGCGGCGTACGGCGACACTGTTTCGCCGCTTCCATTTCATACGCTTATACCGTATCCATATCCCAAAGGCGTCGGCTATCCTGAGGACGAGCGGCATTTAAAATACATGCTCGAGTACAACACACGTGGGGTTGCAGGCCCAGCCGGTGATTCCTTCCGATTCGATTACACCGAACCAGAAAAATAGGAAGACGCGTGGTGTTTTGGGAGCGCGAGCGGGATCTGGATACGCTCTTGCCACCTGCCGTTAGCCACGACGCTGATCGCGTGGTCCTGACCCACCTGTCCGCCCGCAATTACTAGAACTGGAAGCGAACGCCGAACTGAGCTGCGAAGGCGGTTGCACCGGGGGCGAGCTCATCCACGGTGCGATATCCCGGTGTGTTGCGCGGCGTCGGTATAGCTGTAAGTGAAGGGCAAACGATGTTTGCATACAACGTCGGATTCACGGGAGTGCAGGCCGCGTTGCTCGTGGGACCGACGAAGCCGAATACGTCAGGATCGGAGTATAGGTTACTGGAATTAGTGATGTTGAAAAGATCGGCGGAAAAGCGGAGCGCATAGCGTTCCTTGAAGTTGAAATCTTTTGCTAGGCGCATATCCCAATTATAAAAGGCTGGCTGGCGTCCCGGATATTCAGGCAAGAGGAACGGTTTTCCATTGCCGATCTGAACCGTGGGCCGGTCATTCTGAGCGAACTGATTGATGACCCCATCACCGTTAATGTCTACATTTGAATAAGCAGGATATGCGAGTCCGCTGTGGAGGATAAAGTTGGTGCTGAAGGTGAAGCCCATCGGCAAGTCGAACACCATGCCGCCCTTGAATTGGTGGGTGATATCCAGGCCGTCGCGTCCGTAGTCCAGGTTTAGATTAAATGGATCTTGGGGGCCGAAAAATGTTTCGGTGTCGCGCTCGCTCGAAGCGTTCGCAAAGTTCCGCGACCAAGTGTAATTGGCGAAGAACTGATAGCGCTGGGAAAAACGCTTGTTCACGCCCGCCACAAACTCCTGATAGTTGCCATGACCAAAGCTCCCTAGCTCGCTGGAGCTAAAGAGTGTGGGATCGAGTGGAGTGGCGAATTGAGTGATGGGATCGCCCGCAGCTGCCTGCGTTGCGGTGCCAGCGATGAGCGTTCTGCCAAGCGCGTCTTTTCCCAGTGGGATAAAGTTTCGGAACCATTGGGTAGTACTGAAGCCGCCGGTGCGCAAATCAGTCGAATGGACGAAGGCGTAACTGGCGGAGACGGTCCAGCTATTGGTGAACGAATGCTCGAGTGTTGCTGTGAAGTTCGAGACCCTCGGATTGCGAAAGGATGGATCAACGTAGCTGATCGCGGGACAACCCACGACACTGGAACACAGGCCGCTCACTCCGATAGGAAGGGTCGAGGGGAACAGATAGGGGAAAGCCGCCGGCGAGGTTGCTGTCGGAGGGTTCGTAGTTGAAGGCGCACAGAATTCGAAGAACGACGATGGGCAGAAAACAGTTGCTTGCTTGGAGGTGCCAATGGTGGGAAAGAAGATAAGCGGAGTTTGCGCGTAATAATATCCCCACGCGGCGCGGGCAACGGTGGGATGTTCCGTAGTTCCTACATTCCATGCTATTCCTACGCGAGGCCCAAATTGCCCAAAATCGTCCGGCACGCGTTGGGGGGGCGTGACCTGTTTGCTCGAGGAACCCTCGCCAATCCAAACTGTATTTCCTGGAATTGCAGACTGCGGCTGGGGATTCCACGTGCCGTCCCAGCGAAGGCCATAGGTCAAAGTGATTCGCGACGTGAGTTGCCACTTATCCTGCCAATAGAGACCCAGCCCTGACTGATAATTGTTATAGAGAGTGTTGTCTTTGAAAAGAGCAGCCAATTGTTGCTGTTGAGTGGTATTCGTTTGACCATTCAGGCCAACCCCTTGGACAAAGAAGAACGGGTTGGGCGAGGTGGGGACAGTTCCGGAATAGCCTGCGCACCAGGGCGCGGTTGGACTCGGTTCAAAATCGCATAGTGTATTGAATTCGTATTCGCCTACGCTCCAACCAGCAAAGATGTCCTTTCGATCAGTGAAGGTGTCGGAGTCACCTCCGAACTTGATGTCATGCTTGCCGAAAGAGTAGGAGAAATTGTCGGCGGCCTGTAGCTTTCCCGCGTCGTTGTTGCCGGGAAGATAAAAACGCTGTCCAAATGACATACCGGTTTGATTGATCAGGATTTGTGGCGCGCCATTAAAAATCGCGTGTCTCTTGCGAGTTTCCCCGCCAACCATTTCAGCATTCGAGGGCTCGGTAGTCGGAACCACACCAACGGCTTCACCGGCGGCCAGGGTCAAACCGAGAC
>JABDEK010000062.1:27161-27855 GCA_013287135.1 Acidobacteriota bacterium
GCGAATTTCATTCACCTTGCGACCAAGTACGGTGGTAAGGGCAAACACGCCACCGATACCCTGGTTTACGAAATTTTCCGCCGTACCGATGGAATACGGCGTCTCGGTTTGACCCTGGCCGCCGGTGAAGCCGTTGGTGTGGTTCCGACTACCGAGCCCTCGAATGCTGAAATGGTTGGCGGGACTGAACTGATAATCGTAGTGACCGAGAAGGGTGAAGAAATTCTGATACTGATTGTGTGCCCCGTTTAGGGCTCCGATGGTCGGCACGCCGTAACAGGCTGGCAGGAGAGGCATCCCTACCGCGGTGGACAAGCAACCTGGAGGAAGAATATTGGTGGTTCCTGGCGTTGGAGGCTGGATGATCGGACCCGCTGACGCCAAAAACTGGGCGCATCCCGGGTCGGCGGCTGTGCAGAATACAGTAGTGAGTGGACCGTTTTCTCTCTGGATGTCGGTAGAGAGGAATAGGAACTGCCGGTCTTTGTGAATGGGGAAGCCGACGGAGCCACCGAACTGATTTTGATTTTGAATGTTTGACGGCTCACCGAGGGCGTCTGCCGCCGTCAGGCTCCCACCGCGATAATATTCGTGAGCTTCGCCGTGAAGTTGGTTGGTGCCGGATTTGGTGACCACGTTGAGCAAGCCGCCAGTGGCGCGTCCGAATTCCGGCGCAAAGCCGTTCGTGACAACT
>JABDEK010000063.1:0-2720 GCA_013287135.1 Acidobacteriota bacterium
TTCACTTCGCTACGACTTGCGGCAAATACGCGACGCTATCGACCGATTCAAGGACGCCTCCGACAAAGGCCAAATTCAAGTTCAGGCCGGCACCGAGAAGATTCATTTTCTGCGCAAGATTCCGGTGGACCCTATGACCGGCACCGCTGACTGGGGAATGCGGTCTGTTCAGGACGACACTGACTCGACTTCCTGGGGCGGCCAGGACGTATTTGACGTGTTCACCAAGTCATCTGGAACTGCGCTGAACGGCTCGAAATACTCTGATTGGTAAGTGCATGCTGGAGTTGATGAAATGAGACCGCGAGATAATTTCGAAGCGAAAAAAGTTGGAAGGGCCGGCCAATTCAGTCAGCGCGGATTCACGCTCATCGAACTGATGTGCGTGATCGCAATTATTTTGATCCTGGCGACGATCAGCGCGGGCCACTATGAGAAATCCGTGGTACGCGCGAAAGAAACGACCTTGCACACTGACCTAAAAGTTATGCGTGATGCCATACAGCACTACACCGAAGATAAGGAAGCCGCGCCGTCTTCACTCGATGATCTTGTTTCCGCGCATTATATTCAGCAGATTCCGACCGACCCTATGACCAACGCAAAAGATTGGGTCACGGCCTCGGAAGATTTCGACGTCAGTCCGGAGCAAAGTTCGTCCGGCATTACAGACGTGCATTCCGCATCCGATGCAGTCTCCCCATTCGAAAACGACCCCTACAGTTCGTGGTAGCTCGCAACTCGGCGTGCGCGGTGAAAAAAGGCCAGGAGTGGACCTGGAATCCTGGCTCAATAGTGTGGAAACCACGCAGCGATGGTCCAGCCCATGCTACCCCCCGAGAATCACCAGATCAAATTCTTCCGGCTGCTTCTTCGTGCATCCCTGGCCGGAAGTGTTCTCCGTACTCTTCATGCGGATTTTCCTTTCTGGGCAACAGGTTCATTCTGGGCTCTCATCGATTTCACCAGGTCGGCCGCTGACGCTCCCTCAAGCGATAGTCCATAGCGGACTTCCCGGACAATACGTTCTTTCAGCGGTTGAATGAAATGTACGCGCGTATTGCGGCGGGTCAGTTCGGGAGCCTTCCAGTACAAGTTGGCCAATTCCCGTGCTCGGGGCAGCGCCTTACCGTTCGGCACAACTCCGGCAACCACTCCCCATTCGTGTGCGGTACGCGACGTCAGCGGCTGTGCATTCAGCAGGAATGCCTCCGCTCGTCCTGCTCCGGCGCGATAACTCCACATGGTGAAGATTCCGTCGCCGGGCACAATGCCGCCAGCGAACTGCGGCACATCGTGGAAGGTTAGGATCTCCTCTCTAAATTTCGCGTTGGGCGTGACGGAAGATGAAGCGTTCGTTGTTAGAGTGGTGAAGTTTTGCGCAATATGGGGCGACGGCCCGGTCGCCAAATGAAGGCAGCACTGCCGTGAGAATTCCCGTCTGGCGGTCCAAAATTTCATGCGCAGCTTCTCCAAATCTTCGGGGGCTTCTACTTTGTCGATCCCGGCGAAAAACGATTTTTTGAGTTCTGCAACGGAAGCCACATTCCGCATGATTTTGCGTTTTTTTTCATAAGCCACTTTATACCGGGGAAACAACATAATCGTCGCTTTCCAGAGGCAAGCATGTCGCACGCTTTCTCGATCCGGCGCCTGCGCGTTTCCGGTTGCTTGGCTGAGCTTATCGAGAAAATCCAGTCCCGGCGCGCCATTGGTGTGATGTCCTCCCACCCTTCCTGCGCCAGCGGGGCGGCTGCAAGGGCTTTGCGTAGATCCATTGGCACCCTGATCTCCGGTTCTTCTCCGGCCCGCGCAATCTCCACCGTTACCGTGTCCACAGCATCTGCGCCTGCGGCATCGCGCATGGTTCTGTTAACTCTGAGCCAGTGACTTCCTTTGCCGTTTGGTTCAAGAGCGGCTCGAAAAGGAAAGCCATTGATAGTTCCCTCAACCATCGTCATTTCTCGAGATGGAAGCTTCGCACTCGCGTTTTTGGGCAGAGTTAGAAGGGTCCAAGATCCAGGCTTTTCGGTTGCCTTAGGCCGAAACAACTTGGCACTGAACCGAATCGTTGACTTGGTTTCCGGCAGCTTAGGCAGTTTCATATAAAATAGATCCACAGCGAGCTTCGAGGTCAAGCACTTTGCGCTCAGGTGGCTACAACAAGACCGCCTGCGGCACGAATGATCTCTCTGGTGATCCAGGCTGATTCGTCTGACGCTAGGAACACGGCCAGCGGGGCGATATCGGTGACGCGACCTAGCCGGCCGAGCGGCGTCTTCCCAGCCAGAACGGCGCCGGCACCACGCTCGAAAGTCCTCGCGGCTACATTGCCTTCGGTTTCCGTATGACCGGAAGCGATGGCGTTGACGCGTATCTTGCGCGGCGCCAGTTCGAGCGCCAATCCCCTAGTCAGCGTTTCGATGGAGCCTTTCGTGGATGCGTACAACAGAGCTCCCGCCACCGGATGCGAGCCGACGATAGAGCTGAGGTTGATGATGCTCCCGCCGTCGGCCCCGAATCGCTTGATGGCCTCCTGCACGGTGAGAATCGCCCCGAGAACGTTGATGTTGTAGTGGAGGTGAAAGCTCTCTTCGGTAATCTCCGGGAAGGTGCCGAATCGGAATACTCCAGCGTTGTTGACCAATACGTCCAGTCTTCCGAACGCGGAATCCACCTCTTTGAATAACCGCGCGACATCTGCGGCCTTGGACACGTCG
>JABDEK010000063.1:2750-26207 GCA_013287135.1 Acidobacteriota bacterium
TGGCTGTGAACTATTCCTCCGACCGGGAAGGCGCCGACCGCGATCGCTTGGCCCGCGTTGTCGGTGATCGCCCGAGCGACGCGTTCGGCGCCTTCCCGGTCGGAGGAATAGTTCACAGCCACGCGCGCGCCCGCAACTCCCAAGGCCGTCGCAATTCCAGCGCCTATGCCTTTGGACGCGCCCGTCACTATCGCCACTTTATTAGACAGTCTGCTCGTATTCACCATTGTTCGACTCCCGTACGCCGAACGCCCATCGCTGTGAATTGCGCTTCGCGCGCACGAAAATCTCGATTCACGCTCCTTATGCTAAAGAGCGATTACACAGCGAGTCAATATTCAATTTTGCGTCCCGAACGAATCGGACTCTGACGCAAGTAGCTGTCCGGTTCCGCGATGATTTCTTCCCGCAACCGGACAATTGGGGGTAGGCAGCGCTGTCGCTAAAGCACTAAGTACAGCTAGCGCAGGGAATTAAAAGGAGAGAAGGATCGGAAGAACATGTGCCCTTAGTTCACCGGAATTTGGGGGCGGTGTTTATGCAAACGCTTTGGCAGGACTTACGCTACGCGACACGCTTGTTGCGCAAGTCTCCCGGCTTTGCGGCTGTGGCCGTTGTCACGCTCGCTTTGGGCATCGGCGCAAACACCGCGGTGTTTAGCGTAATCAATGCGCAGATACTGCGCCCGCTGAATGTGCCCCGGGCGCAGAGCCTTTTCATGATCGAGCGCGGGAGCGATAAGGAGCCGAATCAATCCTATCCCGACTATCTCGATCTGCGCGATCGTAACCGCAGCTTCGATGATCTTGCGGCGCATGACATTACCGAGGTAGGGATGGACGCGGGCGAAAATCCATCCCGCGCCTGGGTCTATACAGTGAGTGGGAACTACTTCGACGTATTAGGCATTCAGCCGTATCTTGGCCATTTCTTCCACGGCTCCGATGAGCATGGCGCGAACAGTGCTCCGTATATCGTCCTCACATACGCGTACTGGCACAGTCATTTTCAGGATGATCGTGGCGTGGTGGGTCGCGCGGTTCAGCTCAGCAAGCATCCTTTCACCATCGTCGGTGTAGCGCCGCCTGAGTTCCACGGGACCTTATTGTTTGTCAATCCTGATTTCTTTGTGCCGATCGTTAACCAGGAACAGGTAAACGGGGAGAATCGCCTGAATGCGCGCGGAAACCGTTGGGTTTCAATAGTGGTGGGACATCTGAAGCCAGGAGTCACTCCAGCACAGGCTATTGCCGATCTGAACTCGATTGGCTCATATCTGGAAAAGACCTATCCCAAAGACGATGGCAAAATGACCTTTACCTTGGCGCGTCCAAGTCTTTATGGCGACTCCCTTGGCCCTTCGGTACGGGCATTTCTAACCGGGTTGATGCTGCTGGCGGGGTTAATCCTGCTGGCCGCATGTGCCAATCTGGGCAGCCTGTTTGCTGCGCGCGTGGCTGATCGTTCCCGGGAAGTTGGTCTACGCCTGGCTCTTGGAGCGGGCCGCATTCGCATTCTGCGACAACTCCTCACCGAAGCCCTACTGATTTCCTTGATCGGAGGCGCTGCCGGACTATGGGGCAGCATAGTGCTACTGAGCGGACTGAGCGTGTGGCATCCATATCCCAGATATCCCATCCATATGTCTGTGAACCCGGACGCCAATGTTTATGGAATAGCTTTGCTGTTGACTCTAGCGAGTGGATTCCTCTTTGGCGCTGTCCCGGTGAGGCAGATACTTCGCACCGATCCCTATCAGATCGTCAAATCTGGATCAATAGGCACGGGCGGGCGGCGGACGACGGTCCGAGACGCGTTGCTTATTGCGCAAATTGCCATCTGTGCATTGCTGGTCACGTCTTCGATGGTGGCGGTGCGTGGACTGATACGCTCGCTGCACAGCAATTTCGGATTTGAACCGCAGAACGCGATGATCGTTGATTCGGATCTGAATATGGCAGGTTACAGCGGCGAAAAAGTGCCCGCAATGCAAAGGCGCATGATCGATGCTCTGGATACGATTACTGGCGTAGAGTCTGTGGGATTGATAGATCATCCGCCTCTGCGTGATTGCTGTACTAGGTCGATTGTCTTCACCGACGTAACGACAGATCTAAGGCCAGCGAATGCCGCTGTTGACGCCATCATCTACAGCATATCTCCCGATTACTTTCGTGCGGCGGGCACCGCCTTGCTGGCTGGAAGGACCTTCACGTGGAATGACGACAAAAAAGCGCCGCGCGTGGCTGTGATCAACCACGAGTTTGCGCGCAAGATCTTTGGCTCCACTACAAACGAACTGGGGAAATACTACAAGCTACCGGATGGAACGCGCATCCAAGTGGTGGGCATTGTAGAAGACGGAAAATATGACCGCCTCACCGAAGCTCCGAAGTCTGCGATGTTTCTCCCCGTTCTGCAATCGCCATCGAGTGGGACATGGCTGGTGGTGCGCGGGGTGCGTTC
The DNA here is from genome assembly GCA_013287135.1 of Acidobacteriota bacterium. Classification (GTDB taxonomy): domain Bacteria; phylum Acidobacteriota; class Terriglobia; order Acidiferrales; family UBA7541; genus Palsa-295. Next base: position 5,217 of record JABDEK010000063.1, read on the forward strand.
AAGCGAAGACCCGCAACAACTGGCAGCAGCCATAAAGAGCAAACTACGGGACCTGGACTCGGGACTGCCTCTCTACATCGAAACGTGGAACAAAGCCCTGGACGACCCTTTGTTTCCCTCTCGTGTGGCGACGATGTCGTTGGGTGTGCTGGGCATGATGGGTGCCATGCTGTCTATAACGGGCATCTTTGGAATGGCTGCGTACTCGGTCAGCAAGCGCAAGCGAGAGTTGGGGATTCGCATCGCCCTCGGCGCGCAGCGTAAAGAAGTGTTACAGGCAGCGTTAGGACGTGCACTCAAATTGCTGGCTTTTGGTTCGGCTGCAGGATTGCTCCTGGGAATTCTGGCCAGCCGGGTGCTGGCTTTCATCGTGTATCAGGCAACTCCGCGCGATCCGCTGGTATTGGCTGGTGTTGTTGTAGCTATGTTGTTCTTCGGGCTGCTGGCTACGTGGATTCCGGCGCAACGCGCGCTGTCGATCGATCCTTCAATACTGATGCGCGAAGAGTGAATTGGCTTTTATTGAAAAAGTCTCAGCGCATTCAGCAAGGTGTCGTCCGCGTTGTCGGCTTGGCACTCGTGCTCGAATTTCGGCGCGCTATTTTATAATACCTTAATAGCCGCCTGTAGTCCTGTAGTCTCGGTTCGTTGACTTGCCTTCTGCCTCGACCTAATATGAGCGACAAATGCCCGATTCGCAGCCGTTGATCGGTCGCACGGTCTCCCACTACCGCATCCTCGAAAAGCTCGGCGGCGGTGGTATGGGTGTGGTCTATAAAGCAGAGGACACCAAGCTGCACCGCTTCGTGCCTTGAAGTTCCTTCCTGACGGGTTCACGCCAGACTCGCAAGCTCTGAGCCGCTTCGATCGTGAGGCGCAGGCTGCTTCCGCCCTGGAGTCGTGGCGAATGAACCCATCGCCGCACTCGCTCACCTGGGCCTGGCTCCCGCCAATGTTTTGCAAGGCGACAACCTCAAGGCCAAGGCGGCGTATCAGGATTTCCTCGCACTCTGGGAAGACGCCGACCCTGACATTCCCATTCTCATCGCTGCAAAGTCTGAATACGCAAAGTTGAAATAGCCACGCGAATCTCAGCAGTGCATTTTTGATTGACGGGGATTTGTCCCGACTAATCTATCCTAGTGCCCGGCAAGTTCTGATATCCCCATGCTTTTCTTAGACGCTGATTTAAGCGCAGCGCCGCTTTGTCCAGATCCGCCGCGGCCAGGACGATTGGTGCACTGATTCGGGTTCCTGGACTAAGGTACAGGTAACTATTTCCTTCGCTTTCTTCGCCACAGACCACTATCCAAGGCAAAACATGCTCTGATGTTCAATAGAGATGTGCTCGTACCGGAGGAAGTAGGCGCGAAATGAGAACGACCGCTGTGACTCTTGTCCTGGTATTTGCGCTGTTGGTAGTGTGGTCAGAGCCGCCTGCGTTCTCTCAAAACAGCAATCAAGCAGAAATCACGCGCAAGCCCAAAGCGACGGTCGATCCGAGATACCCAGCTCTGGCTCGGCAGCTCAAACTATCAGGGAAAGTGAAAATCGAAATAACGGTTTCTCCGGACGGACGAGTCAAAGCTACGCGCGTGCTCGGGGGCAGCCCGATATTGGTCAATGCTGCTTTGGATGCAGTGAGAATGTGGAAGTACGAGGTTAGCTCCAAAGAAACCGTTGAAGTCGTCGAGTTGGATTTCAAAGATCCTCAGAAATAACTCCCAATTCCCGGTGAGCATCACCGGGAGGTTGCAGTCGAGCCTCGAGTCCCGATTACAAGAGAGATTATCTCAGCGCGATGGCCGACTATGGCCATTTCCTGTGGCTGAAGTTTGGCATTTTAAGGATTGCGATCCGGCTGTGCTCCTTGCCTTCGCGGTTGCACTTGGATTCGCTTTCAAGCGGTTTCGAAAGGGCCGAATGAGGGGCCAGCAATTATTAGGACGGCACAGCGACGGCGCTTAGGGTCGTAAGTCTCACCCGATGTGTACCGCGCTTCTCTTCAATCGCCGTTAGGCCTGACGGAACGCAATGCCGTTCTCTTTGCACCACTCGATGGCCATTTGCCGGAGTTCGACTTGCTTGAACCGATTCCACGCGTCCCACAGGTTGTATTCGGTAAGTAGGTGTTTGAATAGGCGGAAGGCGCCTGCACCGCGGATGCCACCATGGAAATCATTCCGCATCCGCGCGTCTTTCAGTGTCTCGGAAAAGCGGTCCATGATGGCCCACTCGTGGACATCGAACTTATCAGGTAAAGCCAGGTATCTCTTGCCCTCCTGCTCCTGGACGCTCCGCGCTAGTTTAACCGCCTCACGCTGCCAGTCCGGCAAATCCTCGATGACTGTCTGCGGATCCTCCGCAAGGTTGAACTCCTCTTCGGTGATGGAGCGCACTTCGCCTGTTTCCACGTCCAGATAGGACGAGATCGAGTCGTCGGCCATTTCGAGTGCTTCGATGATTGCGTCGAGCTTCACTTCGGTAGCCACGTCATGCCGATTGTACTGCCGATCCGGCCGAGAGTTACGTCCGAGCCTTGCTTTGCAATCTATGCGGCTTTTCCTCGGCGCGTCAGATGCACATTCCCAAGCTGCCGGGCAATTCGTTTCGTTCAACAAGACTTGCGGAGAGCAAAAGCGTTTATTGAATTCTCGCTTGACTTCGTATTTTCGAAGCGTATATTCCGGTGTGATTCTAGGAATCTGTACGTAGTTCTCGTCTCGATCTGTCCTGGGGAGACTGGGATGATCGGCCCCCGCAGTCCAATTCGTTTAGCGGCTTTCGCCCGAAGTAGAAGTGTGTTCAACCCATCGGCCAAGTAAAAATTTAGAGGAGCCATGCGAAGTAGTTCACGCGCAGTTCAATGTTTTTGTGTGCCCGGCTGGCTTTTTATCCCAGCGCTGGCAGCGCTGGCCAAGGACGGCCGCGACTAACCTTGGTTTTTTCCAACTCTATGAATTGGGGTTTGTTTACCCCACTCAAAAGATTGGAGCTTGTTTCGCAGGGGAATTACAGGCTCGTTTCGGTCATCTTGTTGCACGCCACACATGCACGGTTTTACGAAACCGCGGATCTGCCAGCAGGTTGGTCCAGACCGCAAAGAGGAGGATGTTATGCAAAGGTTTTTGAGTGTTCTCTGTACCATCGCCGTTCTTACGCTGTTGATGGCTTTGGTTTTGCCGAACCCGGTGGCAGCCCAGGCCAAAGAAATTAATCGAGCACCCGCGAGCGCCGACACCTCAGGACATCCGCTTCATCTCAATGTGGATGCTGCGAGCGGTCACAAGGTCCACGTCATGCCAACGCCTGCGCAGGTGAAGGGCGTGACCGATATCGGCTATCAGCATAATGGCGGAACCCCGCCGCTTCTGTATAATGGTGGTCCGGTCATGCATTCGCCCAAGGTTTATGTGATCTACTGGGTTCCGCCGAAACTTCAGGATGGCACCGCAACAAGTTTGTCGAGCGGCTATCAGAGCATCGAGACCACAATGCTCAACGAGTATTTCGGGCACAGCCTCATGAACAACAACACGCAGTACTACGACTCTAAGTACATCAAGAACGTTGGCAGCGTCGGTGGAACCTACGTGGACAAGTCTGCGTATCCTGGAAGTGACTGCTACGACCCTGCCACAGTACTCACCAACGGGAATAATTGTATTTCGGACACCGATCTCCAGAACGAAATCACTAAAGTGATGGCACTCAAGCACTGGGTTGGCGGCGTGGACAACCTGTTCATGGTGTTTACTTCGTCGAATGAAGGACAGTGCGCGATAAGCGACAGCGACTGCTCCTATTCCAACTACTGCGCCTATCACAGTTACTTCGTCGACGCTGCGAACGCCTACGTCATCTATTCAAACGAGCCCTATGGCAACACCACTAACTGCCAAGTCTCTGGCGCGCCTTCACCGAACGGCAACCCTGACGCGGACACGGCGGCAACCGCGGCTGCCCACGAACTCACCGAGTCCATCACTGATCCTCTGATCGATGCCTGGCTCGACTCGTCGGGTTATGAGATCGGTGACGAGTGTGCCTACTACTACGGATATGCCCTCTGGGATGGTGGAAACGCCACCAACCAGTGGGACGGTCATAACTTCTACATACAAACCATGTACGACAATCTGGCGCAGGGCTTCTACCTGACCGACGTAAACTTTACCGGCTGTATGAATGTCGGCCCTGAACTTTGACGCGACGGGCAGAGCCGGAGGGAAGTGTGTAAATACTGCGGGCCCACTCTTAGGGTGGGCCCGGTTTTTTCGGTGGAATAACACCTGCAGCGGTCGCTCCGCAGTTCTCTTACCTCATTCGCCGAGAATTAAGGCAGGCTCGGCCTGTGGCCCGCGAAAACTCATGAAAATCGCTCGTAGAAGGAGTTAGTGTTCACTTTTTTCCCAGTTGAACACCAGTGTGAAGAAGAATTTCAGCCAGCAAATTCCTTAAGGCCACAAACCGACGGTCAATGTTGATCTTGTAAGGTGTGCCACGCACTTCGATGTAACCACGTAAACGCCACCTTCGGCCCGCAGTTGCGAAGCAAGGCCGAAATGTACACAGAATTTCTAATTATTCGTGTTTTAAGTCAGGCTCGCTAACGATGGGTTTCTGTCAGTTGGTACTCCAACGCTTATCTTTGCACGTCGGCCACTTTGAGGATGAGCTTTCCGGTGTTCTCGCCTCTGAAGAGCTTCAGCAACGTGTCGGGAAATGTTTCGAGGCCCTCTACGATGTGCTCGCGCGATTTGAGTTTGCCGGCAGCCATCCACCCGGCCATTTCGCGGGCGGCCTCAGGATAACGATTGGCGTAGTCAAACACGACCATACCTTTCATGCTGGCGCGATTGACGAGAAGCGAAAGGTAGTTGGAAGGTCCTTTGATTGGTGTGGTATTGCAGTACTGCGAGATCGCGCCGCAGATGACCACGCGTGCGCCGCGCGCAAGCTGCGTGAGCGCAGCGTCCAGGATTTCTCCGCCGACGTTGTCGAAATAAACGTCAATTCCCTTCGGGCAATGTTTCTGAAGTGCTTTGCTGACACCCTCCGACTTGTAATCAATGGCGGCGTCGAAGCCGAGATCTTTCACAATGTAGTCGCACTTCTCGGCCCCGCCGGCGATGCCTACCACGGTACAGCCTTTTATTTTGGCGATTTGTCCTACTACCGTTCCTACCGCTCCGGCCGCGCCTGAAACGACTACTGTCTGGCCCTGTTCTGGACGGCCGATATCCAGCAAGCCGAAATAGGCAGTCATTCCCGGCATTCCGAGCGTCCCAAGAAAGACAGGGAGAGGGATAGCATCAGCATTTACCTTCGTGATGCCGTTGCCGTTCGAAATCGCGAATTCCTGAACGCCGAAGGCGCCATAAACGTAATCGCCAAAGGCGAACTTGAGGTTTTTCGATGCGACGACGCGGCCCAGTGCTCCAGCACGCATCACTTCGCCGATACCCACCGGAGCAATGTACGATTTCCCTTCGTTCATCCAACCGCGCATGGCTGGATCAAGCGAGATATACAAAATCTCGACGAGCAACTCGCCTTCAGCGGGTTCGCGCACCGGCTCCTCCTTGTATGCCCAATCTGTTCGCTTAGGCATACCCACGGGACGCGTAGCGAGTTCGAATTTGTGATTCAATTTGCTCATAGGTTTTTCCTCAGGCGTTAACTGTTGGGGCAGAGCCATAATCTAACTGACTGTTGAGAGTCGCTTACAGATGACGGTGACTAACGCGCCGAGCATTGTATATAATCGCGGGCATCGTGCCAAGTCAGCACACTCTATCGACTCTATCGCCGCAATATCCGGATAGTACGGCAATCATTCTCCTTGCCTTATATCGCGCTTCTCGCTTGTGCGAGATTCTACTCCCAAAACAAACGGACGGACCTCTAAGCGCTGCAAGATAGGCCTGGCTGTGTAGTGCCCGCGGGATTTGATTCCGTGTGAAGGGGCGCGCGCGGATCGTCCTGCTACGCGGAGCCTTACCGCGGGTCGTTATGCCGTAGTCTTAGACCCCCGCGTTTCATCTGCGCGGGTGGCCTCGCTTCGGGGGTCAGTTAAGCACAGACTGAGCAGCCTTAGATATCATATAAGTGCTATAATAACATCACTTAATACATAAACATAGTATAAGTGATACTTTTATATCACTTGTAATATACTAACAATATTCCATAAGTGTCATATTTATAGCCTTTATTTACACTAACTAGTTTAAATGCTATAATTGTGGCATATGAGTGACCTTCTATTTAAGACTCCAATGGAACTCCAAATTGAGCTCGGACACAGGGTGCGCCAACTGCGCTTGTTCCGCAATCTTGACCAGCAAACAACCGCCGAGAAGGCGGGTATATCCAAAGCTGCATATCGTAATCTTGAAGCAGGCCGCGGCTCCTCAGTTCAGACCCTATTGCGAACGCTCAAAGCACTGGATTTTTTGCAAGGGATAGAAATGTTGGCGCCTGAGCCGACGGTGAATCCCCTCGCGTTGGTTCGCCGGTCTTCTCCTCCACAACGGGTCCGGCGTCCTCGCGGCCCGAAAAGGTCCAAGTCTTGAATATTTCGGTCATAGAGGTATGGATATGGGGACAACAGGTGGGTGCGATAGCGCCCGACCCAAAAGTCGGTTTCTATGTTTTCGCTTATCAGCCTGCATGGCGCCGAACCAAAGTTGAACTTGCTCCGTTAACTATGCCCCTCGAAGACCGCCGCGATGTTTTTGTCTTTCCGAACCTCCCAGAGGCGACTTTTCATCGTTTACCTGGCATGCCGGCAGATTCATTGCCCGACGAATTCGGGAATGCTCTCATAGATGCATGGATGGCAGAGCGCGGCGTGACGAAGAATGAGGTAACCACGCTTGACCGGTTAGCCTATATGGGGAGACGAGGCCTGGGTGCACTTGAATTTAAGCCTGCTCGCGGATCTCAGAGAGAGAGTACCGCTCCCCTGGCGATGAAGTCGCTGGTGGAAGAAGCACGAAAACTTGTCGAGGGAGATCTTTCAGTAGATGCGCACGCCACGGCTGCGTTGGCTAACATGATCAGAGTTGGCACTTCCGCCGGCGGCGCTCGCGCCAAAGCGGTAATAGCTTGGAATTCTAAAACCCACCAAATCCGAAGCGGCCAGTTTGAAGTGACACCAGGCTTTGCGCACTGGATATTGAAATTTGACGGCGTGGGTACGGATTCTGAACTGGGACCCGGGGCTGACTATGGCCGTATTGAATACGCATATGCAGGAGGGGTTTTGTCCTCGTGGAAGAGGACTTAGCAATGCGGGTCACTTTGACTTCTGCGCCCTCACACACTATCGGACCGATGAAGCCTGATTCGGTGAATCGAAACACTCCGCAGTACGCTGGTCTTCTCCAAACGAAAGAGTATTCAGGGCTTTGGCGACGTCTTCGAGGTTTTGCGGCGAATCCGCGGAAGTCCAGGCAATCAGGACGTAACCGCGATACCAGGTCGAAAACAGCGCGAGCACACCGTAGCGGCTGCGGAGATCGCTTCGGGCAAAGTCTCGACCTGCGGGTGATCGGGTATGCCTCCCGCGTGACTTTGTTGTCGTCGGGGTCTCCCTAAACGAATGTCAGCTCCATCAAGGTGTTGAATCGCACCAAGACTGGATGTTTGAGCGGCGTCTGGAGTGATCCTCAAAGCAAAACCAGCGTCTGCCGATGCGTCCAATGTAAGGTGCGTCAGTTGACGCAACATTCCAATCGTCCGGTAATCGGGACTTAGTAAGCTAGTTCAGCAAGCGCCGAGAAAAAAGAGCCTATGCCGAAGCCAATAGACGCCGTGAGAAGCCACCAGCGAGCGCGACCCTTCCACGTAAAAATGCATGGAAGTGCGAGCACCACAAGCAGAAATTCAGCATTCAGGGATCGTTGCAGTAAAACATGAAAACGGCTTAGCGGAGCCCACATCGAACCGAATAGGAAAGCTTGGAGCGTGACAGCAAATAGACCGACACTCAGAGTTATCCTTCGCCAAGATCGGACTTGAACGAGTCGAAGTTGCTTACGCCATTCGCCCCAGGCATGGAAAAGACCTAGAAGAGCCGCAGCAAGCAATATGAGGATCGCAAGCTCCGTCATAGGCGTCTAAGTTAGCACCGCAATTGATAATTGCGAAAGAACCTTAGTTCCCAATTCCTTCTATGAGAAGGCCGATCGATGTTAAGCCACACTTTTGGGTTTGCTGTTCGTGCCATGATTTTCTTTCTATTCAGCCAAGCCTCCCCTATCGGTGAGAGTGCAGGGTGAGTCGCAGTGGCCACAACCAATTGCAAGTTATCCTCTAAATATTCTAGAGATGCCCAAACCACAGCCGCAAATAGAGCCGTTGGTTCAATAATTGTCCCCGAAGATATCCCCGTTCGAGTTGAAAACAGCCGATGTTTCCCAAGAAGAACTGAAGAACTGCCGGAAGCACAAAAAGCAATGGCGTCCGGTCAAAAACCCTGAACGCGATTTTACTTGGGATTATCTTTCGGGCATCATAAGCACCGAGCTGCCGACTTTCCAGCCATCCCCTGTAGCAGCGACAACGATGGCGGGATTCGCCGCGCTCGGGCTAGTCGTTCGGAACAAGATAGCCCTGGACGAAGCTAGACCCGCTGGAGGTTGTGGCTAGTGCGTCTGCAAGCGTCACTCCCGAGCCAACTCGGAAACCCGTTGCGTAGTGTACGTCCACAAAAGCCAGACGGTTTTCGTCAGACTCGGCCTCACTGTCGTTAAATACGCTCGATTTATTCGCAGCATTATAAAGGTACTCGAGGATTTGGGTTCCGCTCTGAGAATTGAAGCCACGCCAATGATAGTCCGTCACAATCAGCGTGTAGCCTTTGGGGACTACATATGGGGTGGACTCGTCGCTCAGACTCCCTTCGGCGTCAATCTCAAAGCAATAAGCCTTGGACTCAGCACATCCCAATGAGACCAGGCGACTTTCGGCCTGACCGACGTGGGTGGTGTCGCCGGGGACAATCTGCACCAGCGTCGCCGCGACGGCGCGTGCCCGGTTGGGTGCGACAAACGCTACGATTACCGCAACGCGTGGGTGGCGCGCTGTTTGAAATCCAAGTGACTCAAACCGCAGAGGGTTTGCAGGTGATGTTTGATGGTGCGTCCTTTGACGATCTCGCGATCAAAGCGGCGCGTCATAAAGTGGGCGCGGCCATTTTCTTCAAGCAAATGACACTCAGACATCTTAATGCCAGCTTCTGTTGCCATCTTGTGATATCCCTTTGGCGGTTTATTCCACGCCGACGCATCCATGAGGTTTTGGCCGACGAATAAACCTTGTCAAAATAGAGCCACGCCCCGCGGCGCACTAAGAAGTGCGCTGCACAAAAAGGCCGGAAAAGGCCCGGCGGTTACGGTACACGAGGAATGCCCACAAGACCGCGACGATGAGGGCGAGCGGCAGGCCGGTTGTCAACATGAACAGGTGAAAGCACAAAATGTTTACGATCACCGGGCCAAGGATCGTCAGCGCCAGTGGCACGTAGCGGTTCACCAGTAAAAGGACCCCGCCAAGGAATTGCGCGCCAAATATAACAACGTAGTAATGCGACTGGAAAAGGGCCATGACGTACTGACCCGCTATTCCCGGAGGTATGGGTCCGGGGATGAAATGCAGGAAGCCATTCAGTCCGAACACGAAGAAGACGAGGCCGAGCAGAAGACGAGCGAGCAGCGCGATGATTTTCATGGACCCTCTCCCACCGAGCAGAGTAGTTTGCGAGCAACCTATATCACAAAATGCCCGTGGCGAGGACCGACCCTCCCACGGCCTATTCATGAGATGACTCGTAGTCCAACTGGTTCAAGCAAAAAAGGCAGCTACGATGAGTAAGACCACGGTTCCAAAGAACTTCGTTTCCGGATAACTTCCTTGTAGCCGACGACTCGGGAATAGCGTCGATTCGATTAAGACTTCTTGGTCGGAAGCCATATGCTATTCCGAGCAAGTAAACGGCGTTACTTGCCTAACTCGATGACTCAAGTAGATTAGAAACGGCTTCGAAATGGGTCGGATTCTAAGGTCAGTTGAGGTGCCGCTCCGGCGTGTTCTCCCTGTCCCAAGACTGGGCTTCAAATCGTTTCGCAGTACTTTCTGCGGAGTTTCGGCTCCAGTTCATGATGAGGTTGAAAACACCGTTTGCGGTGCGCCCTTTGTGTACAGCGCGGTTTTCGTTTGCGGCGATGTTTGTGCTTGGGCTTTGCGCGGCTCCGCCCGGGATGGCGCAGCAGCAAGAACATTGGGACACGCTGAATACGCGGCTCACGAATTCATATGTGCGAGAGAAATATGCGGAGGCGCTGCCGATCGCACAGGAGTCGTGCAGCACTCTGGGATACTTCGCGGAATGGGCTTACAGCAGTAGAAAATCGGCAGCGACTCTGTCGTAAGAGTCGGCACAGAGGCCTGCCTCTTTGGCGCAGGTAACCCAATTCTCTACCGCAGCACGGACCTCTGCTATTAGGTCATTCGCACGTCGAACACCGAAACGGTCCGCTTCTTCGAGTAGGTCTGTGCGAGTAATGTCCTTGAACTTTCCGTTGACGCTCATCAGATGCTGGTAAGTCCATTCTCCTTTTGGGTTGTAGGCATGTGTGATGTCATAGGCCGGGGCGAGTTCCCAGCTACCGCCCTCCTTAAGGATGAAACTGAAGTTCTTCGTATGATCATCACAGTTGCGTGCCATTACGTTGAAAGCCATCCGACGAAAGACCTGAGTGATCGCGTCGTCGCCAAGACCTAACTGAGAAACTGCCATAAAGAGTTGGGAATAAAGGACAACCAAAGCGCCCAAAATTCCCAAAGTCTCTTTCAATAGTCGCATGTGCTTTCTCCTTTTTTCTTTTTTCAGGTGACTTCTTGTGGCTGCTTCGGTTCATGAATACTGTCCCGACGCTCGCATCACTAGTCATCTATGTAATCGGAAACGGCGGGCAAAAGACGACACATTTTGGCACGTCCATGGACAGCGGAAAATGTAGTGGGAATTGTAGTAACTCAGCTTATGTTGGCGTATGTCAGCTCGTAGGTCTCAAGGCGATTGCCGACGTTGGTTCCAAAAATGCCGACCGTCTGGCTCCAGAAGCTGGTTCGGAAATTTCAGGCGGACCCGAGCGAAATGTATCGTGGAGCTCGGCGTTGCGGTGATCCCACGTACGCGCAACTAACTCGAGCTTGTGAGCACAGTCGGCAGATGAGAGACCGTGGAGAGTTGCGTGGCGGGGCGCGTTTGTCGCGCCGGGCAAGAGGCGAAGTTCTTTGAGTGTTACCAAGGTGCGTGACCCCAGATTAATCAGGTAAGTGGGCATGACTCGCTGGCTCCGGTCCAGGCGCCACTCGTTGACTTCGGGGCCCAGAGAGCAGGGCCTTTTGGAAAAAATGTGCCACCCGCCAGATTTCTTACGATCGCATGACGCTTTTGGGCTCCGTTTTCCGATATATAGAGTGAGGGAAAGATTTCGAAGGGAACGGGCAAGAAGGAGGAAGCAAATGCGAGCGTTAGCTGGTTTTAGTTTGCCAGGTTTGTGGGCGTCGAAGGTTCCGGCCCAGACTAATGACGCGCCGGCCACGGAATTTGTGATCAAAGTGCCGTTCAAATTTGTAGTGGGAACGCATACTTTGCCCCCTGCCACTTACCGATTCGAAGCGTTGCCCGCCCTGACGCCGAGAGTGTGGTTGCTGGCGGTCCGCGGCCAGAATGGCCAGGCAATTAAACTCTCGGTAAATGTCACTCAACTCGCGGGCCGCGGACATTTCCGATGGAAACTGATTTTCGACCGCCGCGAACATCCGCATTTTCTGACCGAGATTTGGCTTGCGGAAGGACGATTCACCGTTCAACCGTATCGGTCGCTCCGGGACTCGAATCCGGACGAAGAGCACGCGCGAACCGAAGTTATTCTCCTGTTGGAGACCGACTACCACGGCAATTCCGTTTATGTAACCGAGGATTTCGGTTGAATCGCTGCCTGAGCTGAAAAACGGGCGATACCAACCAGAAATGCGGCGTCTACTTCTGCCATCCAAGGCAATACCGCCAAAGCCAGTGCTGCCTGCCAGGATTTCCTCACGCTCTGGAAAGACGCCGACCCCAATATCCCTGTTCTCCTAGCCGCTACGTACGGTTCTGTGCGGGGGGCGATCAGCGATGGTCGTCCCTACCGCAACACTTAGGTCCCGATCGTTCATCCTTTTTGCGAGAAAGACCGGGCTGCTACTAGGGATAAGCGCGACGCGGCACACAAACTGCTGATTCTTATCCGACCTACCTGACCCCCAATAAATTTTTTAGCCACACTGTCGTCTTTTGCCCGCCATTTCCGATTTCATAGATAGAAGCCGAGAACCTCGGTTCTCCGCTCTAGGCGCCCTCGATCGTTCTTAAAGAGCGAACCGATGAGTGGCTGTGCCGTTAGCGCGCTACTAGTGTGCTCATTGAGGCCCGCAGTCCTAAATCTAATTTGGAGGTAATGCACCATGATGACAGTCCAGCCGTTCCGCAGTATTTGTCGAAGCACGCGAAGAATTCCAACTCAACGAGAAGCGTTTTTGAGTTTCCGTCATCGCGCGTCGCTTCTAACATTCTTCGTTGCCTTTATGGCGCTGTTCGCTGTGTCGCGCGCCTCGGCGCAGAACAGCCCCCAGCAAGTGAATCCAACAGGCGCCGATTTGCGCGCCTTGCCGGCGGCGGCACAAGCACAAATCTCCGCGACCTTGGGGCGCGATCAGCGGGCGTACCACTCACAAAGAGAGGCACGCGGCTACCGAATCGGGAATCCGCAGCACGGATTCTCGGCAGACTTCGTATCTAACGGCGTCAGTCTCCGTGCAGGGGACAACCACTGGAGCCTGACGTTCCGCGGATATGGTTGCGGAGACCGGCTCAAGCTGGTACCCGGAACGACTCCGCTGGCGGATGCAAACAAGGTGGAGTATCGGCGTGGACCGCTGACCGAATGGTACGTGAACGGTCCGATGGGTCTCGAACAAGGCTTCACATTCTCCCGCCAGCCGAGCGTCGCAAGCCATGAGCCATTAACTCTGGCATTTCGAATGTCTGGCAGTTTGATCGCGTCCCTGGATTCCGACAACCTGGGCCTCAGTCTGCGGCGAAACGGCGCCACACTAATTCGTTATGCTGGGCTGAGAGCGACGGACGCTCGTGGCCAAGACTTGCCAGCCTGGCTCGAAATGACCGGGAAAGAACTCCGTATCCGCGTCAACGACGGAGGCGCGGAATACCCCGTCACGATCGATCCCATGGTGGAAGCCGTTCAGCTGACCAACAACATTGTTTGCCTTCAGCCGGGGTGTTCGAGCACCGGGCAAGCATTTAACTACTTCGGCATGTCGGCCGCGGTAAGCGGCGATCAAAGCACGGTGGTAGTTGGTGCTGCAAATGTACCGATTAACAGTCTCGATTACAGTGTGGCATACGTTTTCGTGAAGCCCCTAAAGGGCTGGGGCAACTGCAATGTAGTGGGTTGCTATAACTACGCCGCGAGACTCATGCCAGAGTTTCCGGAATCGGCAGCACAACCCGGAATATCGGTAAGCGTCAACGAAAATGGCACGATCGTCGCGGTCGGATACGCTGTTGGCGGACCCGGCGTAAACGTGTTTGCCAAACCCTCGACTGGTTGGGCCGATATGGGTGCGACCGCCGTACTGAGTGCCTCGGACGGCACGGTTCAATTCGGAAGCTCGGTCGCCATCAGCCCGGACGGAACCACTATCGTCGGTGGCGATCCTGGCGCCGGGACTGATTCACAAGGAGCGGCATATGTGTTCGTTGAACCATCATCGGGCATTTGGCAATCGTCCACAGAAACGGCCACGCTGACCGCGTCTGATGGCAGGAACTTGGCTTATCTGGGCTCCTCCGTCGCCGTTAGCTCTGACGGAACGACGATTGTTGCAGGTAGCCAGGGCGAAACCGTTAATGGCAATTCAGCGGAAGGCGCCGCCTACGTATTTGCGAAACCGGCAAACGGCTGGGTCAATGCAACCGAAACTGCAAAGCTGACCCCCTCGGACGGAGCCACGAATAGCCTTTTCGGCGCAGCCGCCATAAGCGGCGATAGTAGCACGATTGCGGTCGGTGCCCGGGGTGCTACAGTCGGCGGCAATGCCAATCAAGGCGCGATCTATGTCTTCCTCGAACCCGCGAACGGCTGGACGAGTTCCACCCAAACGGCCAAGTTAACGGCCTCCGATGGTGTGGCAAATGATTATTTGGGAGCATTAGCAACGATCAGCGGCGACGGCAGCACTATCGCGGCGAGCGGAGGTGCTTTCTCCCAAAATCCTACAGGAGCGGTATACATATTCGTTAAACCGGCGAATGGCTGGATGTCCTCAATGCAAACAGCAGAGCTGACCGACGGGGCTTCACGGGACCTCTTTGGTTCGGCTGTCGCGCTAGACACCACTGGCACTTTCGCGGTGATTGGAGCTCAGGACACCACACTCGGCGGCAACGCGGATCAGGGCGCAGCGTATATCTACTTCGGATCCGCTGCTGCTCCAGAAGTTTCCCTATCGCCCACGTCGTTGAACTTTGGGAACCAAACGGTCTTCACCACAAGCGCGTCGCAAACGGTCACGGTCAACAACAATGGAAGTGCTCCTCTCACCGTTAGCAGTGTCTCCGTCACCGGACCTTTTACTTCCACTCAGAACTGTTTGGCGCAATCGCCGATAGCCGCCGGCAGCAGTTGCTCGGAAACTTTGCAATTTGCTCCCACATCCGTTGGGTCTGCCGTTGGAACCTTGACCTTCGCAGATAACAACGGTGGCGTTGCCGGGTCCACGCAGCAGGTGCAACTAAGTGGCACGGGCCTCGCCGCGGCGACCTCCACAACACTCACCTCGTCGCTCAACCCATCGACGTGGGGTCAGTCGGTCACGTTCACTGCTACGGTTACCGCAGGAGTTGGGACTCCGACAGGTTCGGTGACCTTTACAGACGGCGGCACGACATTGGGGACGGTGGCCGTTGCGGGCAACAGCGCCTCACTCACCGTATCGAACCTGATTGGGGCCACGCACTCGATTGTGGCGAGCTATAGCGGCGACGCTAATTTTAACAGCAGCACTTCGGCTGCGCTTTCACAACTCGTGCACCTCGCCACTAGCGCGACAAGCCTCCTCTCCAGCGTGAATCCCTCTTACGTAAACCAGTCGGTTACCTTTACCGCGAAGGTCGTGTCTCAGTATGGCGGTGCGGTGACAGGCAACATTACCTTCAAACAGGCCAATACCGTACTCACCGTGGTTCCGCTGGCCGGAGGGCAAGCAACATACACTACGACTTACACCGCAACCGGGACGTTCTTGATCACCGCAGTGTACTCCGGGGACATAAACAACATCGGGAGCACCTCTACCGCCGTGCATCAAATAGTCAAAGCGTTGCCAGTGGCCACGACAACGGTCGTCACCACTTCCGGCAGCCCATCGCTGATCAACCAGCCGGTTACATTCACCGCCACGATTTCCACCACCGACGGTTCTATTCCTAATGGAGAGACCGTCACCTTCTACGATGGCGCTACACAGATCGGAACGAACGCAACTGCGGGCGGAACGGCCAGCTTCACGACTTCCTCGCTTAGCGTCAAATCCCACACGATCAAGGCCACCTACGCTGGAGACGCGATGTACAAAACCAGCACCGGCACGGTGACACAGGTTGTGAGTCTGTACGCCAGCACGACCACTGTCTCTTCCGGATTGAATCCGTCGACCTTTGGCCAGGGCGTGCAGCTCACCGCGACCGTCACTTCCGCTGCTCCAGGCGGGCCGACAGGGACGGTTAAGTTCATGAACGGAACGACGAGCCTTGGAACCGCAGCGTTGAGTGGTAGTGTGGCGATCCTGGATACTGCTAAGATGCCCGCGGGAACGCTCACGATTACCGCTAAGTACAGCGGTGATGCCCGGTCAGGTACAAGTTCGGGCAATACGTCTCAAACTGTGAACCAGGCGACCACCACGACGACGGTGGTGTCTTCAGCGAATCCTTCCACCGCCGGCCAATCGGTGAAATTCACCGCCACCGTTTTCTCGCCGACAACCACACCCACAGGTTCCGTCACCTTTGAGGATGGGGGAACGGCTCTTGCGACGGTCAATCTTGCTGGTGGAAAAGCAAGCTACTCCACTACGACCCTGACTTCAGGCGTTCACGACATCACAGTGGTTTACAGCGGAAACGCCGATGTTGTCGGAAGCACATCGTCGGTGCTGGTGCAAACCGTGAACTGAGGAGCCACGACCTAGAGTAAGCCGCGGAACGAACGTCGGTCGGAGGCTCATAACCTCCGACCGTATTTAGGTGCGCTAAGATCCGCGGATCCGCAGTCTCTTTAGGTCGCATGCCGAGTTGGTTTGCATCGGAAGTCGGCCGGCGGTTTCAGAATTGCCCCTGTGAGGATACGGTTACTTACTAGCTATATTGCACGATCGCCTCAAGGGGCCCATTTTACGAGGTCTCGCGGCATGCGCTCCTTACTTCCACAACGGTGCGGCGGCGAACCTTTCCCAAGTTGTGAATTTCTATAACAAGCGTTTTCAGATAGGACTCACGTCGCAGCAGATGCAGGATCTGATTAATTTCTTTCGAACGCTGTAGGGACGGGGCAGTCTAAGCAAACAACCTCTGTACTTGGGTTTGAGCATACCGGCGAAAGAAGTGCTGGTGAAAGACTAGGGTCCCTTATCAATCGCTCCGTTCGTGAAAGCTTCGCCGCCTCCACTAAGCTCTCCCTGGGAAGGCGGTTGTGCGTTAATCAGTTGACACAGGATGGATACTCGCATGGACCCGCACTAGAATAGAGATTCACTTAAAGGGTGGTTCAACCATGCGCGTTTTCAATGCGTTACAAGTGGCTGAGTGGTTCAAGGGGTTTGAAGAAGTTGAAGTAGAGTCCGATTATGTACATGCTGATGAAGACGGGCTGTTCCCGAGAGTTTTGCGTTTTCCTCACCTTTTCATTTTCCAGTGTGGTCTGTCCTGCTCTGCCGCACAGCCTCGGCGCATCTCAACACCGCACCGTCCCTCCATTGAATTTGCATAAGGCCCGCGTCCGCCGCAACCACGGGCGGCTTTGTTCAAACGGATTAATCAAACGCGCGCGGAACATCCTGCCTAGTTTTACGTTTCGGTGAAACGCGCGTCTGATTAATCACTAGCGTTAATCAGTTTCGCTCTGCTCTTAACTGTCGATAGCGCAGGAAGGTGCTTTCGTGAAAACCGACGACAGGGGAGGAGCCGTTATGAGCCATGAGAATGTCCGAGAAGTCGTAAAAGGAAAAATGCGGGAACGCCGATCTTGCCGGTCACGTCCGGCTGCAGCCTCTGTTGCGACGTGGCCCCTGCCCGCTAGCCTTGACATCTCACTCTGAAACCGATATAACGTCTTCCGAGCTATGAAAGAAGACCTCAGCACTTTCCTCCCGCTGTCTCCCGCGACTCTGCATATTCTGCTATCGCTTGCAGGCGAAGACCTGCATGGCTACGCGATCATGCAGGAAGTAGCGCGGCAGTCAGAAGGCCAGTACAAGCTAGGTCCCGGCACGCTCTACGACAATTTGCAGAAGATGATCGACCGCCGATTCGTCCTGGAACTCGGCCATCGCGCCGGGGACGACGATCCGCGACGTCGTTATTACCGCCTCGCTGTACGAGGGCGGGCCATCCTTGCCGCAGAAGTTGCCCGCCTCGAGGGCGTGGTTCGCGAAGCCAACTTGCGCCTGCGCCCTGCAAAGCCAAGGAGAGCATGATGCTCCGGCTTCTGTACTCTTGGCTGCTTCGTCTTCATCCCGAAGGCTTCCGGAAGCGTTTCGCTCAGGAGATGCTATCCATCTTCGATCACGTCGAAAAAGGGCCTGCCGCCGTCAAACTTGTAGCGGACGCACTCCTCTCGCTCGTGCGGCAGTGGACGGTTCGCTCGGAATACTGGGAAAGAGCGTCGGAACGCGTTCCTTGGTCTGCGGACGGCGCGCCGGTCTTCTATACCCTGGAGAGTTTCAAGCCGCGTAGAGGCGCTTTGTTCGCAGGGGGAATACTCACTCTGACTTTGTTTTGCGCCGGATACCTCGATCTGAAATTCGATTGGAGTGATTCGGCATTCATACCCTTCAAAGGCATCGAGTTCACGACCAGTCCTAAAGTCGATGCGCCGTCGTCATTGGGCCGAGCCGTAGCACCCGCAAAGATTCCCGAAGCCGCGCTCCAGACCTACCCCGGAGCATACGTCACGGACCCACCGAACGAATTCACGATTCTGATTGCGGCTGAAGATGGAGAGCTTGCAATCGAAATTCCCCGCGAGCCGAAGTCCCGACTCGTTCCTGCCCATGGAACCAGGTTCGTCTTCTCTGGCTCGCACGATGGGAATGTTAATTGGATTGAGTTCGTCAAGCACGATGACGGAACCGCCGATGAACTTCGCATCTATCGAAACGGCCGCCACTTGACAGCTCACCGCAGACCTTGAGCCTACATGCACGGACCTTTTGCCGGCTCCCTCGTCGTCCCCAGCTTAAAATGAGACCCTGTTAGGGGGCCGACCGGCAGCGGGCAGCTAACTGATAAGTCGGATTCCCGTCTAGCACTCACTTCTCAATTGAACCGCATTAAATTCTAACCATACGCCTCCCGTTGGCAGGCCAAAATACTATCCGAATTCAAACGGTTTGACTTACAATCACGCGGTGTCCACCTTCCGAAAAATCGAACGAGCCAGCATGGTCACC
Source organism: Acidobacteriota bacterium (assembly GCA_013287135.1). Lineage (GTDB taxonomy): Bacteria > Acidobacteriota > Terriglobia > Acidiferrales > UBA7541 > Palsa-295. The sequence goes on from JABDEK010000063.1 coordinate 24,027, forward strand.
CACGGCGGACAACGAATTACACCTGAAATCTCGCACGAAATATTGAGCGAGATTCTAAGGGGATGAAAAGCGGGCTGATTTATAAAGATATTGGGAACGTCTTACTGGACCGGTTCCCGGAGCTACAGCGAAAGTTTGTGAGCGACGACTTGAAGGCGGAGGCGCCTTTGGCTTATCCGTTATTCGAGCTTTTTTTTAAACATTTTTTTTTCGGCTTGTTAGACACGAATAATGACGCTTCTCTAATCGGTCGGGTTTTTACTTTCTTAGAAGAAATGGCCAACTCGCCTGATAGGAATGTCACCGACCTGCTAGGTATAGCTATTCTTGAGCCACTCGTTTTTCAGCGCGAACGAGTCAGACGTGCTTGGAAGTACATGGGCGAGAAAACTAAGAAGCTAGCACGAGAAAACGCGTACTCCGGAGGATGGCAGGAGAACCTGCCGCCCGGTGAAGCGAATCCCAACTAGTTCCGTCTGTGAAAGGGCACCGGCGTTCGAATCGCGAGGACTCGGGATGCTGGGGTTGCCCAATCTTGTGCCTGACTCCCGATTAGCCCTGACTGCGTCTTCGACGCGTCACTGGTGCCACAAACTTGTCCAGACCGATTTGTTGATTCCAGAGAACTTGTCAGACAAGTTTATGGAGAGTCGGATTATCGGACGAGTTATGGTTAGCAACGTCTAAATCTAGCTCACGCAATATTCTAATTTCAACATCTGAGTTAGAATCGGGCCATGCTTCCTCCTCGCATCATGTGTATCGAGAATAAGTCCGCGCAGCCCCAGGGCTCACACGGTGTAGCGGGGCCAGCTCGCATAGGACGTGTCACGTTTAACCGAACGGGGAAGAGTCTCTTTTATAGAGGAAAAACATTTCGGAGCCTCAAGGGTAGCGGATTTAAAGCCAATTACTATGACGTGGATACGGGCGAACATTACTGGATTTCCGGTCCGAAGAAGAACGGTGCTGATGGTCTTTAAGGGCCGCGTCCAACTCCTATCGACGATGACGTGAGAGAGGAATACTAGACACTCATCCGCAAACAACCGAGCAAGAGGAGCCAAAAGACCACGTAATCCAGAAATTCTTTAGACCGCTTGATATCGGGAGCTTTTGGCCTACTCCAAAAGGGGCGCCCTTTTATATTGCGTCGGATAACCGGACGAGTACCGGCCTAAAACTATCCAACATATCCGGTTGGCGCTAATCAAGGTGCATCATTCGATTTGAAAACGAAAATCGGTATACTCCTTCGGATAGAGGTACTCATTTTGTGTTTATAGTTACGATGGTGTTGTTTTTGCTGCCCTGTTCACTTCTTTGGGCGGCGTGGAGACGCTCCATCAGAAACGCACGCGAACCAGCCGCACCTTCTTGGCGAGCCTATTGTGGGAAGGCGACCTTAATACTCGCAGCTTTCTCAACGCTATTGGAATTGGTGTTCTTTTACTCGTGGTTTCACAACGGCGGCAGTCCGCATGGACTAATGCCATCCTCAGGAATTTGGAAAATCGTCGGCAGGATTTCCTTTTGGTTCCTCGTCGCGAGTGTTGTTGTCAGTGCTTTCGGTAAAGGCAGATGGAGACTGCTCATTTTCGCGTGGGCAGCTTCGCTAGTTCTTGTTGAATACGCAACGTTAATGTTGGAAATGGATTGAACTACTCCTCGCTCTTAATCAAAACCACGCTCAACTCATGATTAGTCGGATTACCGGAGAAGTGAAGCGACACTTTATTTGTCCGGTTCGCGTTAATCAGGCTTGGAAGTCCGAGGGTTCCCCAACCCTTTTTAGGGCACAAGGGTTGAAGCCGAAGGTGCCACGACTTCAACCGTTGCAGGAGGTCCAAACGTTACTTCTGTCGGATACCAGCTTTGGGTTGCATACTTGCCGATAATGAATTTAATGGTGACAACTATTTGATGGTCTTGGTTTGTGCTCGTCGGTCGACAGAATTGCCAATTCCTGACAGCCTTCAGGGCCTGCTCTCGTAGCAGAGGATGGCCTTCTTCCATCACATCAATCTGGCCGGGTATTCCTTGAGCATCGAAATGAACCCGCAAGCGCACCGCACCCGATATGTGAGACTGGCGTGCAATGGGTACATAGAGGGGCGCAACAAACTTGCAAAGACACAAGTCCTCGTCGCCGGAATAGGCTTGACCTGATACAACTGCAAC
>JABDEK010000064.1 GCA_013287135.1 Acidobacteriota bacterium
GAAAGGTGAAGCCATACACAGAGCCCGCTGTCGCTGGCCCCGCCGTCACTTGCGCCTGAGTGGTGGTGATTGTGGGCGCTGCCGGGTTATTAATTGTGAGAATGAATGGCGCTGATGCCGTCTTCGGACCGGCCATGCTCGAATCCGTCACAGTGACGGTGAAGTTGATCGTCCCTTTGGCTGTCGGCGTTCCAGAGATGGCGCCGGTGCTTGAGTTGATAGAGAGCCCGTTGGCAGGAAGACCTACGGCGCTCCAAGTAAGCGTTCCCGCGCCGCCCGTGCCCGCCAATGCCAAATTGTAAGCGACGCCGGCGCTTGCCGGCACTGCCGTCACTTGCGCCTGAGTGGTCGATATGGCCGGTAGCGCAGTGACGGTCACTACAACGGTCGAGGACGCAGTCGGCAGCTTCACCGAAGCGGCGGTGATCATCGCCGTTCCCGTTGTCCCACTAGCGCTGAACGTAGCCGAGGTCGTTGATACGTTTGTCAGCGTCGTGCAGGCCGCACCGGAACAAGCCCAAGTAGCGCCTGCATTGGTTGAATCATGTGCTACAGTGGCGGTGAAACTCCTCTGTTGCCCCTGGTCGATTATCTGAGCCGTGCCCGGCGAAAGCGAAACACTGGGTTTCGATGAAGAGCTACAGCCAGACACCATCAACACAACTCCAACAGCGAGAAGGAGCGACAGATTCTTCATCGGATTTTTCCGCCTTTGCCAAAGAAACAAATCCCGATTCGTGGGAAGGTAGGAGCGTTAGCGAATAAGATGTTCCACTGTGGCTCCATCGAACATAAGAGTCTTGCCATAATGAAACAATACTTATCTGAGAACGGTGTGCTTTACTAACCATTGACGGTTAGTAACATCAGCCCTGACGTCGCCCTGTGGCAAGGCCGCAGTCTGACAACTGCTTGGCTCGCGGCAGGATCGAACTGGGACGTGGCAAGGAGAACTGCATGAGTGCTCGAAACAGTAGAGCCTTCTTGTTCATGTTGACCGCCATCGTCTTGTCCGCGGCCGCGACTGAGCTTCGCCCCGCCGATAAGATCGGCTTTAAGTATTCACGCGATTCCATCATCCGCATCGTCACCCAGATTCAGAGGGCAGACTACGAAGGCGACCGCCCAGCTCTGAAGCGCCTCCACGACGAGCTCGCGCCCATCCCTGAAGACAACAAGCTGGCATCGCGGGTGCTCTACTGGCGTGGATTTGCGTTGTGGCGCAGAGCGATTAACGGCTTCAATGAATCCCCGACTCCAACTGATCTGGAAGAGGACCTCACGCAGGCGGTCACCGATTTCAACGACGCCGTTGCCCGGGACCTTGCATTCGTCGAACCTAAGATTGGAGCAGGCTCTTCTCTCGGCTACCTGATGTATTTGAACAAGAAAGACCCAACCCGCGTTCAGGAACTGTTCCAACAGTCGAGTCCGCTTTTGAAAGAAGCCATGGCGACAGCCCCAGACAATCCTCGTCTGCTCTGGGTGCTCGGCCCGATTCGTTGGTCGTCGCCTCCAGAGCGCGGAGGAGGCCAGGACAAGGCAATTGAAATTTACAACAAAGGATTGGAAGTAGTTCGCGACCATAAGCGCGACGTGGTTGATCCGCTGGAGCCCTCATGGGGAGAACCCGAGCTGTTGATGAGTCTCGCGTGGTCGAACCTGAACCGAACCGCGCCTGATTTGAAGGCCGCCGAGCAATATGCAGAGGCTGCCCTCAAACTGGTTCCTTACTGGCACTACGTCCGCGACATCCTGATGCCCCAAATTCGAGCTGCTCAAGCCAACGCCCTCCCAGTTGTAGGCGGGGCTTTCGCGCAAACCCAGAACCAGCCGAATGCCAAGCCCGCCCAGTACTTCTTCGTATTGTTGAATCGCCCTGCCAACGCTCCGCACCTGAGCAACGAGGCGGGTGAAAAGCTTCAGGCAGACCACATGGCTAACATCCGCAAGATGACTGCCGAACACAAACTTGTGATTGCCGGGCCATTTATGGACGACACCGTACTGCGCGGCGTCTTTGTGTTCCAAGCGGACTCGGCGGTACAAGTACAGGAGTGGGCCGATAGCGATCCGGCGGTCAAGGCGGGCCATCTATCCGCTGAGGTGCATGGGCCGTGGCTCATTGACCCGAGCACCATTCACAATCCAGTCGAGCCTCCCGGATTCGAGCAGTACACGCTTGTTCTGATGAAGCGCGGCGAACATTGGAACCCGAACGCGCCGGAGTTTATCGATGTGATGATGCAGCATTCTGCTTTTGTCAATCGAATGACCGAGCAGGGAAACCTGGCCATTGCCGGCTCGTTCCCGTTCAGCGATCAGGGCGAGCTGAGGGGAGTCGCCATCTTCCGAGTGGGGGCCGAGCAGACCGCCAAGTTGACGCAAGACGATCCGACAATCAGAACTGGTCTGCTCAAGACTGAAATTCATCCATGGGGCACAGGCAAAGGAGTGCTGGCGTCGGGACAGCCGATGCAATAAACGCCCTACTTGCTCAGGAGATTTGGTGCTTCATTTTTTGGAGTCTCCTGAGGTATGCATTGAGATCAGATATCACTGCGCATCCTTGGGAGCAGCTGTTCCATCTGACCAAGTGGGCGCCGGAATCATGAACACGGTTATCGGCTCCGGAGCACCCTGAAATTGCGGATTCAACATAACCGGAGAGCCCGGCAAATCCGCTCCCCATGACTTGGGATCCGTGAGCGGAACGTAAATCATCAAAGGAGGAACCCAAGAGGCCAAAGCCTTGGGAAAAATGCTATGTCAACGAATCAGCCAACTTACCAATCGTCCGGTCCAGATCTATGTCGGTGCGGCGTCGGGCCTCGATCTTCTTGATCGCGCTCAAAACCGTAGTGTGATGTTTGCCACCGAACTCTCGGCCGATCTTGGGAAGAGATGCCGACGTAAGCTGTTTAACTAGATACATTGCCACCTGGCGGGGCAAGACGATGGCCTTAGAGCCGCCCCTCAGCTTCAGGTCGGGAGGAAACACGCCGAAGTACCACCCCACGCGCTTCTGGATCATCTCAATCGTCACGTGCTTGTTTTGATGCAGGATGAAGTCCTTAAAGGCTTTATGTGCGTTCGTCACATCTAGAATAGGGGGTGGCGCCGGAGATTCCGGCTCCGAGCACAGAAACTCCAACTGAATACCCGACAACCCCACTTCTTGCAGGACCGCCCGAAGGAGTTCGCCGTAGGTTTCCGTAAGTCTTTTTTTATACAGGGGCGTGGGAACTCGAATTAGCAAACGCCTATTGTCGGTTCCTTTCAGCCGAGTTGGGCGGAACCAGGTTGCGAAGTTGTATGGATTGACGCGGCGTTTGGTGTGTTGGAGAACTTTCGCCCAATCATTCATAGGAGGAATGTCCTGTCATCAGTGCCGAAGTGAACATACGCGCGGAAGCGAAAGAAAATCTGTTCAGAATTGCACAGAAGCGAGGGATTTTATCGGCAACTCTAATCAAGGTACCGGAAAGGTATTTTTATAGCGTGTGCAAAACGGCACATGCGTTGGAGCGATAGGCGACCGGTTTAGCGATTTTTCTTAGGGCATGGACCAAGCGACGAACACCCGGGGCCAAGCCGTCCTCTAAGCTGTTTCTTATAAGAGGCGGCGCTAGTAGCGCATCCATTTTTTTCGATTAAGGAGAAGACCAGCTAAACCGGCAGTCAGCATGAACAGCAATTCGGGCTCGGGCGTGGTAACCGGAGGAGGCGTCGGGCCGCCACCGCTAACCGGAACAGTCGGAGGAATTATGATGCCGCCTCCCGGACCGCTGGGACTGCCTGTAGGAGTTAAGATTCCGGATATTGGAGACGATGGTAAAGGAAACTGCATAGCCATCGTAGCTCCGCTGGGCAACGCGGCCTCCTCGGGCAGATCCAGCGCCTCCTCAGGGACCTCAAACAATGGCTCTACAGCCAGCACCGGACCACTGGGTGTTTCCGATACGCGGTTCCCACACCGCGTTCTGGCCATGTACTCGCCATCGGTAACCAGGGTTTCTCCACTGGGAACTCTTAATTGTTTCTTCGACCAAAACACCCTGGCGCCCAACCTGTAGGATACGTACAGTAAGTGTCCTTTACCTAAGTGAGCGATTCGCGCTCTTTCCACGTCAAAACCCTTGTAATGATTTGCAACCACAGGATCACGCGCAATTGAATTTCGCAAATCCGCAGCGCTTTCGATGCCGCCGGGAATCACGGAATAGGGATAGACCCGGCGTGAAGACTTATTTTCATCGCCTAAGATTTCCAGAGGTTCTTGGCCACTCAAGGATTGGAATGAAGCAGCGTAGGACGGAGCAATCTGATTTCGTCCCCTTGGAGCCAGAGCGATCCACGCCGTACATATCGCTAAAATTAGGATTGCCAGCGGTCCAAGAAGCCCGAGACCAATCTTTCCTGCGTGCTTCTCCTCTAGCTTTCCCAACTGCTCCGTCTCTATTCGTGTGTCTCCTTCTTGTCGATTCCCTCTCCGGTCACAGTTTTTCATTTGTCGTTGCGCACACACGACCAGAGACAATTTATTCGTAGTGCGGGTCTTGTCCCGCAAGTCGCGCATCACACGGGCGAACGACACCGATGTCATCCGAAGATCTGTACAGAGTTGCTTGTCGGTTTTTCCGGCGACGAGTCCCCGCAGTATGAACGGCCCATCAGTCGCGTTATGAAATGGTTCTCGTAGGGCCTCTGCATGCGTGGGATCGTCGTCGGTTAGTAGCAGAGTTCGTATATTTGCCGCCTTCGGAGTCATACCCCAATCTGCATGTTGTTCGTATTTGGAACTGTCCACTTCGGTACACTTTATCCAAAGAGTACAATCGCGCCCGCCTTACGAGGGACGTTTCAACTGGGGTATTCCGGTTGTGCGAGCGCCGGTAACAATGTCAATGCGAACGTCGCGTGCCAAGCCCTGCGGCTCTCATCGGTGCTCTCGCAATGGCGGTATCGGAGGGGATGAACGGGTGCTCTACGCCTCGCCGCTCTCCTCACCAGAGGGCAGCACACACTGGTGCCACTCATCGTCCTCGGCGTGGGAACCGCAGAACCGTCTCCCTCACTTCAGGCAATGAAATGTCGCTGGGTTACCGCACGGCTCGTCGTCAGGCGATACGCCCTGACACAACCCCGCCAGGCCCGCGCTCTTGAATGCCTTTTCTTTCATTGCAGAACCTTTTTGGACAAAGGCGGGTGAGTCCCGTGCTTGACCACTGGAGGCAGGGATTCGAAACTTCAGCGCTGTTCGGCTAGCCGCATATATTCTTGTGTTCGGGATGAAACGCAATGGGGAACCTAGCGGTTCCCCATTTGCGTCACTTTGCTTTTGCACGGCGAGATCCGCAAGAGATGCCGCCTGCGAACACCGCAGCAGCGGTGTTGTTTTAAGCTGTGATTGGTCCCAGATCCGGTGGAGTCATGCCTCCTCCGCAGCTCTAGAGCTAGTTTCCTTTTACCTCCGTATGAATCGAAATGCAACTATTTCCGCTCAAAATCAACAATAACGAGCGAGGGCCTTTCGGCCAAGGAATTTGCACCGGGGGGCATCGAGATGATCATGCTGGCACATTCAGAACTTTCGCTGAATATCGCAATCAGAGACTTCTTCTAAAGCTCGCGTAGAAAAAATCGAACCGCTGGGGCGGACCTTTGTCAGGAAGAATAAGCCGATGAATTTCTGCTTGCATGCGATCAAGATCCTATGACGGTCGACTGAGGCCTCAATTGAAGTTATTTCCGGGCAATTTTCTCGTCAGCCTTCAGATGTCCGTTGAACCAATCGATGACCCTGTTCCAATAGTCCAAGACATGGCGATTCCCTGCGGCCATGTTCCCACCCATAAAAGCGAAAGGAAAACCACCCACCCAGAAGCAGAAAGACCCGCTCGAAAGCGTGCTCGAGATATCGTCTGATGTAGCGAGATATGAGCAGTCAAACGCACAGAGGAAAGGTCAAAATATCAAGTTCCCAAACACAACCAATGCGAGAGCTACAAAGGCTCCCACCACAATGGCAAACACGAACCAGTTTGCACGATCACGGGGGTGCGTTTTTGGCAGCCCCAACATGTGTATTGCTGGGTCAGTCTGATCTAGCAAGTTCGCCTGATGTCGCTGGGTCGTCGCGTGCGGCATGGAAAAAGATTAGCACTGGCCCATGGTGGAGAAAGGTGTACCTGAGGGGTATGTATTTAAAACGTTAACGCTTCGACGCCAGCCTTCGGTTCCCCAGGTCTTGATCGGGTTTGTTACGAATTTCCTTGATACTTTGGGGATTGGATCTCTTGCGACCACCACAACGCCCTGCAAGTTGACGCAAATGGTTCCTGATCAAAGACTTCCGGGACTGCACGATCCTCCAGGCTATCCTTATATATATCGCTGGTGGAAGTCGATCTCCGGACTTTGATTCTTCTAATCGCATCGGCTGTTCTTGGCGCCTGATCAGGGGCAGGAACCGTGGCAAGACTTCGGGGGAGAGCAGTACCGCTGGGCCCAGGTTCTGCGCTTGTTGTGTCGGTCGGTTTTCTGACCATGGCCGAGTTTTATCTTTTCCCTGCTGGCCGAAGCAGGCTCTCTCTGGAAGGGCCCGGCTTCTCGACGCGATGCTGGGATGTTGCGTATTTATGAAGCCATTCGTATTCGCGCGAATGTGCACAGTCTCCATTCGACAACCGGGCCCTCAGGTGCAATCACGGCGAAGAGCAATCAGCAGCTGCGGTTCGACTTGACAAGAAACTTAGCAATTTGCTAAGATTAAATTGTGCAGCTCATCGGCAAGCATTTGATCGAGGCCGCGCAAAAGAAGCACTCGACCTGGAAGGGCGCTCTGGGGTCGTGGGTAAGAATCGTCGAAGGTGTCGATCCGCCGTGGAATAATTTTCCTGCTGTTAGGCGAACGCGCAAGGATGCTGATCTAGTTGGGAGTTTCGTAATATTTAACATAAAGGGCGATGACGCTAGGCTCATATCCTACATAAACTACGAGATGGGAACGGTCACTGCCCTGGCTGTATTGAGCCATCAGGACTACGACAAGGGAGGGTGGAAAAATGCCTGTAATTGCTGAACGACTGCCAGCAAAGTATCTTGTCAAAGAAGAGGCTCCGAAGATCATTTCTTCCGCCCAGCAACACCAAACCTATATTTCCAGGCTTCTCGAGCTCCAGCGCAAAGCACATCGAACCGCGCAGGAATCGGAAACTGCCAAACTGCTGATCGTTCTGATCGCGGACTACGAGGCGAAGCATTTCACGATCGAAAAGGTCTCAGGCGTCGAAGTATTGAAAGAATTGATGGATGCGAACGGGCTTCGACAAAAAGACCTTGCGGACGATTTGGGTGGTGAGAGTATCGTTTCGCTGATTCTAAAGGAAAAGCGACAACTCAACAGACAGCAGATGGAGAAGCTTAGTCGCCGCTTTCATGTCTCTCCAGCAGTTTTCTTCTGAGTTCCTTAAATGAAAATACTGCTTAGCACCATATTTGCGGAAAGTAACGGCATCGATAAGCGCGGGAGAGCATACCTCACGAAGATGTTATGGCGCCGCCTCAGCGAAGTTGCCAGGCTGTATCGCCATACACTTGGCGTTCAGCTTCCGCACGACATAAAGGATCTCCTCGCAGCAGTCCAAATCCGTCGCGACTTCGTTCACCGAAACGGAAGAACTCCTGACGGAAATGAGATCACTCTAACGGTCTCATAAAGATCGTCCAGAATTTAGTCGACGGCATTGAAGCACAGCAAACGGAGCTCCGCGTACGCAAGATGCCACTTTAGGAAAGGGCGACTGACGGTTATTTTTCGCGGGATGGTTCTCTCGCTTGGGGCGATCTGTCGCCGACAATGCACATCGCTACACCCGTTACTCGCCCAACGATTTCCGCTTGGGTCGGGTAGTCGAACACGCGTACTTCGCGATGCGAATGTGCATGAGGAATCACCATCAATTTTCCTCGGTCAATCTCGCACCAACCACACATATAGCCGTCCCGAAGTTCCGCAAAATAGATCGGTCGCTCGAACTCGGTTTTCCACGGCGCAGAACTGATCTTTCTTTGGCTCGCGTCGATTTGCACCAGCGAACCAGGTCGAATGAGGGGATAAAGTGTGAAATCTTCCGTCCCTATGTATCCGTACATGGACTCGCGCAGGTCGAGGTGTTGCAGTAACCCGAGAGGCACGGCCTCCCACTTCTCGACAGCTCTGGCCAGAAGATTGGTTTCCTCAAAACAAAAATCGGGCTTGAAGGCTACGGGCAGAGACACGGCCTCGGTTTCCGGCGCCTCGATGCTCGCGATGAGATGCGTCTTCGGCAGTTGGATGGACGCGCTATCGCGGCGGAGGTCGGCGATCTGTAAGCCGAAATAGGAGGCCACCTCCGTATAGTTCAGCTTGTAAATCGCGCTGATCGAGTACATCCGGAACATGCCCGGCCGGAAGCGGCCCGCCTCGATGTCGGTCACCCAGTTATGCGATAGAAAGAACTCTTCGTTTTGTTTTTCCGCGGCGATCTTGCGGCTCATCGCTTGCACGTCACGGGTGGACAAGCCGAGCTGCTCGCGCAAGGCCTTCAGCCGCCTTCCAGCGAGCGAATTTACTTTGTTTACGTCCATGAGCGGGCATCCTACTCTGTGAGTTAATTCCTGTCCAGCTACGTAACCTTCTCAGCTATATCGAACTGCTAAGCCGTGCGGAGAAAACCTCCCGGCTGGTCGGAAATGCGGCCAGTCCGGGATTGTTCTCTCCGAGGAACCGATTCTTGAATATATGCCCGACAATGGGCTTCCCCGCGAATCGCCGGGCACAGCAGGTGCGGCAGATACTCTCCACCAGAGGCTTAACCTTCTACCGTGCTTCGCAACTCTCTGTCGAAATGTTCGGTCGATCGTCCGCATTCTACCTCCCGCGTAATCTTTACCACCACCTGGCCGCTTCTACGGCCATGCCCAGCATTTACCAACTGTTTGCCCTCAGTCGCATCTCAAACTATCGATTGAGCGATTGGCTCGCGGTTTTCGGATTTGACCTGGACGCGATGTCCTATCTTCAGGTCCTCATCCCCAGGCGACGCACGGTGATTCTTAATTCTTACGTATACGATAGCGAGGCATGGGTTCCTTGGTTTGTGGAACAGCCTGGCACCGCAGCCACGGATGCGATAACGCCGCTAGGTCAGCTCTTGTCTCGCGCCCGACCCGAACGAGCCAAAGAATTGCTCCCGCAAGGCAAAACACACTTTCTTTATGCCAAGGTCGGTTACCAAGATCTGCTGGCCTTTCCGGATGTTGCTCCGGGAAGCATCATCCGCATCGATACGCGGCAAGCCAAAGAAGCGTCGTCTCTAGCCAAGAATTCGTCCGATCAGCGAATTTTCTTGGTCGAACATGACCTTGGCTTCGTGTGTTCTCGCCTATCGACTCTCATCAATGGCAGGGTCACGTTCCGTTCACCGCAAATTCCTTTCGCCGAGGGCGGTTTCACTCTGGGAAGGGACCTCAGAATTTTGGGTGTAGTCGATTCCGAGATTCTCCCCGTTCGGCACCATGACGGCACAGTCGCGCAATTCGCGGCCATACAAAAGCGCCAGCGTCTACTCGGAAACCACACAGAAATGAACCTCAATCAATTGGTTCGGCGATCGCGAGCCCGCGCGGGGCTCTCGTTCAGGGAAGCCTCGAAGGTAACGCGGTGGATTGCGCAGAAGCTTGCCGATCCGCTCTACTTCACCGCCCCAAGCACTCTGTCGGACTATGAGACGCTTTCGACCGCGCCACGCCATATCCAGAAAATCTTTACGTTGTGCATCGTCTATGCCATTGGATTTGGAGATTTTCTTCACGCCTGCGGTCTCAGTTTCGAAGAAACTGCCGCCGAACCCATGTCCGATGAATTCATACCTCGCGCGATTCCGCCGACCAAGCGTGAGTCCAATAACGCGAATGCACCGGGACGCGCTCGAAGAGAGAACGGATTCTGGAGCAATCTCCTCAAGCGGTGGGAGGAAGTCCCTCTCTTTCTTCGCAGAACATTGGGCGAACTCACACGAGTCCCAAAATTCTCCCTTTCCGATGTGTTCTGGGTGGGTGGAGACCGAAACCCCATCCATCCTTGGCTAGAAGGCGCGGAGTTCGTTGCCATCAACCGGAGGGTCAGAAAGCCCGCCTCCACAAAGGGCACAACTTTCTGGGAGCGCCCACTCTACTTGCTTCTCACCCGGGACGGTCGCTACCTCTGCGGGTGTTGCACTCTCGAAGAAGGGTTCGTCGTGGTCCATCCCTATCCGGACAGACCGTTTGCCCCGCGCCAATTCAAGAACGGCACCGACGCAGAAATTATGGGTGAAGTCACCACGATCCTCAGACGCCTCGACTCTTTTCCTCGGGTGTAAACATTTGCCCCCCTTCGCAGCGCGCCAATATCGCCAGGCGGTGGCACTAGGTCCTGGAGGCGAACATGGCATCCGCGTTATCAGCCCGAGACACAATTCTATCTCTCGGCGCGAGAGATGTTTGCACGCGAGGGCTTTCATCTGCGAACAGAAACTCGCTTGCGTGGAAAGACGCGCCCGGCAATGCGAGAGTCACTGACACTGGAGCACAGCGATCCATCGAGCGGAGGGAAGCAATGTTCAAAATCTGCGATGCGATTCGAAGCACATGCACCGAAGACGGAGCCGTCCTTCTCGATATACATCAAGGCCGGATTCTAGGGCTCAACAAGATGGGTTCGAGAGTCTTCGAGATGCTGCGAGGCGGGCTCGATCAGGAGCAAATTGCCGGCGAAATCAGCCAGGAGTTTGGAGTGGATGCCGATTATGCGCGGACCGACGTTCTCGATTTCATCAAGACTTTGCAGCAGCACAACGTCCTACAGGCTTCTCGATTGGATTGATTCTCACGCAAACGACAAAGGGAGAAGTTGATGCACTTAGCAGACACCACGGGGCGAGACACCTATCGGCTCATTGTCACGCGTCGGAACGCCTCCGAAATCCTGCTCTTGACTCGTGGGCCCGCTTCGACTCTGCCGTCCGTCGAGATTGCGCAAGGACAGCGGATGGCCGAGAAACTCACTGCTGAGCTTTATGCACAGTGGGGATGCCGGGCATACTGTTTGCTCGTATCAAAACTCGCCCCCGGGCTTCCGTACTGCAGCGTAATGGAAGCGACAAACCTCGAACAAATCTCTCCCGCTGGAACCTGCTGGAAGCCGTTTGATGTCGCGACCTGCGCGGCAGTGGACCCGGATGAGGATCGCGCGGTTATCGAGAAATCGATCAAGGAATGGGCCGAGTACCGGCGGGAGCCAAGTCAAGCGCCCTTTACAAAACCAGCATGGTTATCCGAACTCCTTGCGTGGGCCCAGGAGCAACTGGCTCCGCTGGGCCTCCGTTTGACCGGGGCCTTCACTCAACTGAATGCCTCTCCTTCCTTCAGCCTTATTCGTCTGGAAACAAACGATTCGGCAGTTTGGTTCAAGGCCACCGGGCCTCCGAATCGTCACGAGCTTCCTATCGCGGTCGCTCTGGCTCGACTCTTTCCCGGGTACGTTCCTCGAATCCTGGGAGTCCATCCACGCTGGAACGGATGGCTTTCGGGGCACGCGCCGGGGATGCTGCTGGATGATTGCGAGGAATCCTCTGTTTGGGAAAGAGCTGCTCGGCAGCTTGCCGGATTGCAGCTAGCCTCGGCGGGAAAGTCTACCGAGCTCCTCGAGAGCAGTTGTAGAGACCTGCGACTCCCAAGACTCCTCGAGCTGGTCGATCCGTTCCTCGCCCGCATCGCTGATCTTATGGCCGCACAGGTGAAACAACCCCCCGAGCCTCTAGCAGCCGTGAGTCTCATGCTTCTTGGCGAACGGCTGAAGCAGGCATGTGCGCTCCTCCAGGAGATTGGCCTGCCGGACACGCTCGGGCATGTTGATTTCAATCCCGGAAACATTGTCGTTTCCTCCGCCGAGTGTTGCTTCCTCGACTGGGCGGAAGGCTGCGTCAGTCATCCCTTCATTACGTTCGAGTATCTGAGGGGACACTCCCGTCGCAGGCTTGGCGAGGACGGCGCGGCAGCCGAGCGAATCGCCACTGCCTACACACGTCCGTGGCAGCCCTGCTTCTCTCTGGATGCTTTGAAGAAAGCCATGGCTATTGCTCGCCTCGTTGCTGTCTTCACCTACGCGGTTGGCAACGATTCATGGCGGTCCCCAGACGTTCTCCTCCGACCGCCGCTCGCCGGCTACCTCCGCAGCCTCACAAGGCGCATGTATCGCGAAGCAGCACATATTTTCGAAAGGACCGAAGCATGTGTGGCCTGATTTCGGCTCCGCCATTTTCCGCCACGGAGCCCCTTACTGAAATTCTGCACGGAGTGTCCGTGCTAGACCCTTACCGTTGGCTCGAAGATCAGAACTCTCCTTACACACGAGACTGGATAGAACGGCAGACAAAATATGCGCGCGCTTATCTAAGCAGCATTCCAGGCCGTGAGCACATCCGGCAGCGCATTCGAGAATTCCTTGCTGTCGAGACTCATGACTCCCTGCAAAAGGTTGGCGACCGTTATTTCTTCCGAAAACGCCTTCCCGACCAAGAGCAGCCTTGCATTTACATGCGTGAGAGTGCGGATGGAGAAGATCAGCTTCTAGTAGACCCGGCAGACCGAAAGACCGGAAACTACACAGCCGTCAAACCTCTTCGCGTATCGCACGACGGACACCTGTTGCTTTATGAGGTGAAAGAAGGAGGAGAACGCACAGGGACGTTTGAGTGTCTGGATATCGACAATCGTAGAGTCCTCTCGGACATTCTTCCTCGCGGATATCTGCGCGGACTTGCATTCGCACCGGATGGCAAGAGCTTCTGTTACGTTCATGAACCATTGGACGCGAAGAGGCCTTTTTATCGCGCGGCGTACCGCCACTTGTTCGGCACGTCTTTTAACGAAGACAAGGAAATATTCTTTGCCGGCGAGAACGAAATGCTTCGGCTTTGCCTCACGTCAGACCAGGAGCGTCTCGGATTTCTTGTTTACAGGTTTCTGGAAAAGACGCGTACCGATTTCCATCTCAAACCGTTCGATTCCGAAGGACCACCGGAAGTTGTGGTTGCGGATGCAGCCTATGCCTTTAACCCCCGCCTAATTCGCGGCAAGATCCTGGCCATTACCGATCACAACGCGCCCAATCTCCGTATTGTGGAAGTTCGTCTTCGTAACAATAGCCAACCGGAATGGCTTGACGTGGTGCCGGAGAAAAACGATCGAATTAGCAATTGGCTGGTGGCCGGAGAGCACATCTTCGTTTCCTACGTCCGCCACGCCGCGACACGCGTTTCCATCTTTGACTTGGCTGGTGAAAGCACCGGAGAGATGTCTATTCGCAATGACGAAACCGTTCGTCTGGTTGGGGGCTCGCAGGAAAGCGACGACTTATTAATCGAAGCAGAATCGCTGACCGAACCGATCGGCATCTTTCGATACTCTGCGGCTTCCGGCGATCGCACCCTCTGGGCCAAGAGAAACATTCCATTCAACCCGGCGGACTACCGCCACACCCAAGTCTGGTACCCCTCTAAAGACGGAACGCCCATTCCCATGCTTCTCATGGGCCGTCGGGATGTCCTCGATTGCGGCCCGCACCCCACGATTATGACTTCTTATGGCGGGTATGGCGTCTCCATGACGCCGCAGTTTAGCGTCTTTGTCGCTTTTCTCGCCGAGAGAGGATGCCTGTTTGCGTTACCGAATATCCGAGGCGGATCTGAATTTGGCGTCGAATGGCACAACGCAGCCAAGCGACGCAACAGGCAGACCGCTTACGACGACTTCTTATCCGCCGCGGAATGGCTCGTCAAAACCGGTCGAAGCGCACCGGAAAGGCTCGCCATCTTTGGTGGATCGAATTCCGGGCTGCTTGTTGGTGCCGCAATGACGCAGCGGCCCGATCTCTTTCGGGCGGTCGTCTGCATGGTTCCCCTCCTGGATATGCTCCGTTACCACCTTTTCGACAACGCGCATGTATGGCGGGAAGAATATGGCACAGCGGACGACCCGCAAGATTTCGCCGTCCTCGCTAGCTATTCTCCCTATCATCGGATCCGCCAAGGTACAGCGTATCCAGCGACGATGATCGTTTCCGGCGATGCCGATACCAATTGTAATCCGCTTCACGCCCGAAAGATGACGGCTCGGTTGCAAGGGGCAAACAGTTCGGCGTATCCCATTTTCCTAGACTACAACAAGTTCCGGGGGCACTCGCCGGTCCTCCCCTTAAGCGAGCGCATTGAAGGCCTGACCGATCGCATGGCGTTCCTCTGCGACAACTTGCGCCTACCTGTAGCTGAACGAAAGGAGCCGTCCTTGCCATGAAATTTCTCGTCCTGAAGGCGTACTTGGAGTTGATTCATTTCGACGTCTACTTAGCGCGAAGGAACTTCCGCGCATTGTACGACGAGGTGCGCAACTGCCCAATCCGCTGCAAAACGCCACTCTCAGGCGCGGTCGAACGGATCTGCGCAGCCGTGGACATGGCTTGCATCTGGTACTGGAAGGAGGCGCTTTGCCTACAGAGGTCTGCGGCTACGGCATGTCTGTTAAAACGCAATGGAGTCCCAGCGCAGATGGTAATAGGCGCCCAGCAGATGCCGTTCAAAGCGCACGCGTGGGTTGAAGTCGACGGTCGCGTAGTGAACGACAAGCCGTACACTCTGGAAATTTATGCGGTTCTCGACAGGTGTTGAGTATCCATGACGAAGCAAGATCGAGGGTTCCAATCATGAGCGTCCAGTTTGGAAGATGGAGTTTTGATGGCATGCCGCCGCTTCTTGACTTCCTCGAGAGAGTAAACACGATGCTCGCTCCCTACGGGCCCGATAACAGCAGCTCTTACCACAAGGACGGCGTCAGTGTTCTCTACCACGCTTTTCACACAACGAAGGAATCTCGCCGGGAAACGCAGCCGGATATCTCGCGATCAGGCACCGTAATTACTTGGGATGGCCGCCTCGACAACCGGGCGGAGCTCATTCATCAGTTCAGCGGCTCACTTTCAATCGCCTCGGCGGACGTTTCAATCCTGTCAGCAGCTTATGAACGATGGGGAACCGCCTCCTTCGCGAAACTCATGGGGGACTGGGCTCTGTCCATATGGAATCCAAACGAACGCTCGCTCATCCTGGCGAAAGATCCTATCGGCACGCGCCATCTTTACTATTCTGTCGAGAACGATCAAGTCACATGGAGCACTATCCTCGACCCTCTGGTGCTGCTCGCGGGAAGACCTCTTGCACTCGACGAAGAATACATCGCTGGCTGGTTCTCATTCTTTCCTGCCGCTCGTCTCACTCCCTACGTGGGAATCGATTCTGTCCCCCCCTCCTGTTTCGTCTGCTTGGAGCGAGGAAAGCGGACGATCACCAAGTATTGGGATTTTGATCCCGGCAAACGAATCCGTTACCGTACGGACGCGGAATATGAAAAACACTTCCGTGCCGTCTTTGGAGAAGCAGTACGCCGCCGGCTCCGCTCCGATACGCCCATCCTCGCAGAACTCAGCGGTGGGATGGATTCCTCGTCCATTGTGTGCGTGGCCGATACGATCATTGCCCAAGGAGCCGC
The DNA here is from genome assembly GCA_013287135.1 of Acidobacteriota bacterium. GTDB lineage: Bacteria > Acidobacteriota > Terriglobia > Acidiferrales > UBA7541 > Palsa-295. The sequence goes on from JABDEK010000064.1 coordinate 15,628, forward strand.
CGAAACCCCGCGACTCGATACCCTTTCTTACTACAACGACTTAGAACCCAATTGGAACGAACGTCCTTATTTCACGAAGGTGGAAGACAAACGGGGCCGCGCTGGCTGCCACATCGATGTCAGCACACTACAATCGTTCAGGTTCGAATTCGAGAGCGACCGCTTCGCGGCCACTCCAGGATCCGGCGGACAGACTACCGAGGCCAGTCGTCAATTCGCAACATGTATCGCTTCACAAGGAAACCGCGTCGTGCTGTCCGGCGTGGGCGGTGATGAAATCACAGGCGGCGTACCAACACCCACGCCAGAATTGATGGACCTGCTTGCAAGAGCGAGATTACGTTCCCTCGCGCGGCAACTGAAATTGTGGGCACTCAACAAGAGGAAACCCTGGTTTCTCTTGTTCTTCGAAGCCGCGCGTGGATTTTTCCCTCTCGGTCTCGTAGGCCTACCGAAACAATCTCAGCCCGTGAGCTGGCTAAATCCCGACTTTGTCAAGAGTCAACGAGCCGCACTTACGGGGTATCCATCCAGGGTGAGGGTGCTAGGCCCTCTGCCAAACTTTCAAGAGAGTATATCCACGTTAGATTCGTTGCGAAGGCAACTTGCGTGCTCCGCGTTGTCGTCAATACCGTTGTTCGATAAGCGCTATCCCTATCTGGACCGCGAGCTGCTGGAATTCATTTACGCAATCCCGCGCGAACAGCTTGTCCGCCCAGGCCAGCGCCGCTCCCTAATGCGCCGCGCACTTGCCGGCATCGTTCCCGAAGAAATCCTGAACAGAAGACGGAAGGCCTTTGTTACCCGGTCACCGATGACGGTCATCTCCAACGAATACGCCGGGTTGATCAGCATGAGTCAGGACATGATTAGCGCCTCGCTCGGAATCGTCGATGCGAAAGCGTTCTGCGAATCGGCGCAAAAAGCTCGCCAGGGACAAGCAATCCGAATCGTGGTCATGATGCGAACGCTTGCGCTTGAATCCTGGCTTAGAACCATCGGAGCCCAAGGACTTTTAAGACGAACGCCCTCAAAGATCGCGCACAGATCCACAGCCGAGCGCGAGAAGGAGCGCTGGCCGAGGTTCACCGAGCAATAGGACATCGGCAAGCGAGGTCCAGCAGTGAACACCAACAACGAAAGGAGGTGATACGCGATGAAATACGAAAAGCCAGAACTTGTTGATCTGGGATTTTCTATGCATGTGGTGCAGGGCGGTAAGAACGAGATGACATCAAACGATCATTACGACTTCGTCACCACCATGGCTGCATACGAAGCCGATGAATAGCTCACAAAGAGAGTGTCGTTACTGGCTTCATGAAACGGCGCCCGTCGCTGGGTCGATTCGAAACCACAGGCCCATTAGCCAAGTGTGCAAATAAACGCCAAAAGCGAAAGGAGGTGATAACAATGAAATATGACAAGCCGGAAGCGGTTGTGTTGGGGTTGGCCCTCAGCGCAGTACAGAACGTCAACAAGCAACCAATCGTTTATACTGATGATAGCGATCTCAAGTTTACTAGCGGCGCGTACGAAGCCGACGAGTAGCTAATCAGGCGAGTGTCGGGGCGTTCGGAATGTCCGGGCGCCCCGGCCCCCCCCGACGCAAAAGCGGATATTCCGCTCCCCTACTGTCTGACCTGGTTATTTTGTATTTCCCTCTCTCCGGTCGTACCTTAACGGTCCAACCCTTTCAGGTATCGATCGAACCACGCAATCATGCGATCGCAGAGGTCTGCTTGGTTAGCGTAGCTCCAATAGATGGGCGAATGCTGCTCGCCTTCATATTTTGCGTATTGAACTTCCTTGCCAAGCCGGCGCAAATCCACAAACGCTTCGTCTCCCTGGAAGGGTGCTACTGCCGTATCCTTCGATGCCTGGACAATCAAGAGTGGTGTTTCAACCCTATCCAAGTAAAAAATGGGGGAGTTTTCCACATATCTATCCCGAACCTCCCACGGTGTTCCGCCCAGCGCGTCTTGACCATGCTCCAAATTAGAGGTCCCGAAAGCCGCCCCGGTCCGGTCCATCTCTCCGTAGTGGGAGATTAGGTCAGCCATTCCGTCAGCTTCCAGAGCAGCATTGAACCGTTTTGTTTGCACAATCAAAGAAAGGGTGCTATAGCCTCCATTGCTGTGACCCATCACGCCAACCCGGTTCGGGTCGGCGATCCCCATATCAATTACCCTATTCACGCCGGGAAGCACTGTCTTTGCCACATCAGCCATGGGCGTCCCCAATTGTTGGGGAGAGTCCGGGGCGAGGATTGCGTAGCCACGCGTAGCAAACAACTGCATGTTGAACGGCCCTGACCCCACCAGGCCAAAACGGTCGAAATCATTCGAACGCGAACTCCCGCCATAGACCCAGACAATCAGAGGATATCGTTTGCCTTCCTGATAATCGGCCGGTAGCAACAAGGCTCCACGTAACGGTTGCCCATCGTCGCTTAGCCAGTCAACCAGCCGAGCTGATCCCATCTTGTACTTGTCAAACTGGGAGTTGAGATGTGTTAGACGTCGTGGACTTCTAAAATTAGAGTCGCTGATCCACAAGTCATTGTCGTGCTGCGCGTCCTCTGCAAAAAACACCACTGCTCGCCCGTCACTCTCCACAGTAAATGGATGGTCCGAATTCAAACACGTATAGCACTGCCCTTTTTCAAGAAGTTTCGCACTTTCACCGGTCTCCAAATCGATCTTATAAAATCCGTTCTGTTTACCAACCTCATCCTGTGTCACGGCGATCGCTGACTTGCCCCCGTCCGGCGTCCATAAAAGATTGTCGGACTGCGCAATCATTTTCACGATTTGCCGATCAGGCACATGGGCGAGTTCCACCGCCGCGCTGCGGTCGATAGAGGATCTCCATAGCGCCTCGTTATGGATGAAATAGATGTCTTTATTTCCTAGATCCCAGAGAGGCGCCGTTGAAGTATGAGGGGGCAGAGACGAAAGCGCGCTGATGTTGCGCACTTTCCCGCCATCAACATCCACCAAGAAACAATCCCTGATCTTCTCTTCCGGCCCGCCTGTCCGGTAGGCCAGATGCATTCCATCAGGTGACCAACTGAACGAGCCGCCGTTATACTCGAAGCGGACGTCCGAAGCCACTACGCGCTCCTCATCCGTCCCAAGTGTTTTCGTAACCAGATCGAACAAAATCTGCTGGGAGCCGGGTTTTTCGAAGCGCTTCGGAACGGTGTAAGCGATCCGCGAACCATCCGGAGAGACAAAGAAGCTGGCGATTTTCTCCCCACGAACCAGTGTGGTGGCCGTTCCGCTGGCGAGATCGATCACAGCCAAATCTCGCAAATGTCGGTCTAGGTTCCATGGATCAGAGCTCGGAGTTTGTTTCCCGGCCGCCGCACCACTCGATTGATACAAGAGTATGGTCGATCCTGGCACTTTGCTGCTTGGCTTCACGATTTCGCCTTCTGCAGCCGAGCCGACCTTCTTGACATATTCCTCAAGAGACAAATTTTCAGGAACAACCGGGACGATGATCTTTTGGCTATGCGGAATCCATTCGATCTGACCGAACTGTCTGACATTTAAATCGGAGACTTTCTTGAGTTGATCTCGCGTAACGTCCCAAATCCAAACTCTCAACTGCCCGCTCCCATCTCGGTCGGACAGGAAAGCCAAGTAATGGCCGTCTGTCGACCACACCGGCATAAAGTTGTCGTATTCACCGCTCGTCAGATCTTTACTCACGCCCGTGCCCACATTGAGGACCCAAATGTCCATCCCTGTGAACACATCGCGAACCCCGTATCGAGCCCAAGTCTCACGATCAATTGTCCTAGTCCTTTGATTACTCTTGACCGTATAAGCCAGCCATTTCCCATCAGGAGATAACCCAACCGGCATTAGTTCACCAAATTCAACGGTCCTAAGCGCATCCTCCACCGACAAGGGCTCTCGAGCCTGCGCCCCCGCCCTAGGCGGTGCGGTGATTCCCCACGACACGCAGACCAGCAGAACGAGAGTTATCAGTCTGCTTTTATTGTCAATAATCACCAATTCCTCCCACTAGCAAGCGTTCCTCTCGGCCCATGAATCCAAGTTGCAGTCCTCACCACGGTTCTTGCAAACGAAGGCTCGCTGCCGGCAAGTGACCCCGATGGATGGTGGCGTACGATCGGCTGTTTTCTTAGAACATCAACTTGAGCGCAAGCTGTATCGAGCGCGGGCCGCCGATTTGATAAAGAGAACTAAGAGCTCCCCCACCCACGTTTGCCTGGCCCAGGCTTCGGCCGAGCATCTGGTTTGATATTCCAAAACCACCAAAGCCGAACTGCCCATCCGGTTGGCCAAAGTTGGGATGATTCAAGACATTAAACATTTCTGCGCGGAACTGCAGCTTAAACGATTCGGAAATCGGGAATTCACGGTGTACCGCAAAGTCCCATTGCGCGGCCCCGAATCCCCTCAGGTAATTCCTCGGCGTTGTGCCTTGCCTAGTGGGAAGCCCGGTCTTGGGATCGGTGGGCGGGCTGGCAAAGGCCGCCGGATTGAATCCCTTTCCGCCGGGGCACAAGTGTCCCGCGCCGAGTTCTCCCAATGCCTGAAATGTCGAAGCGCACTGCGCGCCATACAAATACAACGGTTGTCCTGGAACCAGATCGGGTCTGGTGTCCGCGAGAAATCCGTTATCAAGCTCCTCAAACTGTCCGTCGGTCACGTCGACGGGCGGGGCCGAACGCGCGAGAACAAAATTTTCAGTCGACCAGCCATGCAGTACTACGTTGGCTAGAGTGTTGATCTTGGGTGCCGGAATGTCATAGGTCACTCCAGCCGAGAACGCGTTACGGATGTCGAAATCAGACGGCCCTCGGTTCGCATTCGCGGCGAGCCCCGGTACAAATGCATTCGAGTTGAGATATACCGAACCGGCTGAACCGTCGTCGATCGAGTGGGCCCAGGTGTAGGAAGCTAGAGCCTGCAGACCGTGTGCGAGTCGGCGTTGAAACTGGAGTTGGAGCGCATTGTAGTTGGAGCTCGCGGTGTTCCCGACCAAGTTAGCCGCATAGATATTGGCGTTGGGTCCGTAAACGAATGCCGTTTGAAGTAGCCGCCTGCCCGAGGCGCCGATGTACGATGCAGTGATGGATTGCTGTCCGCCCAATCCCTGCTCAATCGCGACATTCCACTGCAGCGTGTACGGAAGCTTGAGATGTGGATCGAAGCCGACCAGGGCGTCACAGCAACTTGATAAACTTCCCGGAGTAATCGACGGCGGTGCAGCCGCTGCCGGACTTAAAGGGAATGTACCGAATTCGTCATTTAGCCCCGTGAAGGGATAGCCCGCGGTAACAAGGAGAGTTCCAGCCTCAGAACTTGCTAAGTCGTAAAAAACACCGAACCCTCCGCGAGCCACGGTTTGCCATCCCGGATCCTGGGAAAGTTGGTAGGCAACGCCCAGGCGCGGAGCGAAATTAGCGTATGGGGTGTGGAAGGGTGGCGTGCCAGCCGGCGCCAAGGCCAAGTTCGAGAAGTTGTTGTTGGGATCATACCCCGTTACTCCCGGAATGTTCGGGCCACCCACCGAAGAGGGGGCAAAATCTACATCCCATCGCAGGCCGTATGTCACGGTCAGACGACGAGCCACACGCCACGTGTCCTGAGCGTACAAGCTCAGGTTGTGAAACAGCAGTGTGGAGCCGGCGCTAGCGCTTACCAAGGTCTCGAATGCGTTCCCCGTGCTAGCGGACGGTACATCGAAGAAAAGTGGCTCTTGCAAATACAATCGAGGCACGTAGTTCGGCGACAAACGCCGAAAGTCGACGCCGAATTTCATGCCATGCTGACCCTTTTGCACCACCACCCCGTCAACGATGTTGTACTGGCGCTGCACAACCTGTTGGATTCTGCCTGCCGAGAGCCCTTGGCCCTTCAGGGAAAAAATGAGAAACTGGAACGATGAATCTTGAGAACTGAAAGGACTCGGAAGTGGCAAGGATGCAAGCGGGACCGCACCTCCAAAGCCATCCAGATACGAATAGCTAGAACCGTTCGTCCGACTGTAATTGAATCTCAAATCGTTCGTGGTTGCAGGAGTGGCACTCCAGGTGGCCCCTACCGTCGCTGTCTGCGTCGTAATGCGGTCCGGCTGAACAACGCTCAACGCTGATCCCGCGCTTCCACGCTGAGTCAGGTCGGAGGGGGAGTAATTGTAGCGGCCGAACAGAGTCCAGGTGTTGTTCAACTTATGGTCAATCCGGAGGCTGTAGGCATCAAGCGTAGCGGCATTTGAATAGGAAGCGTTGTATTGAGCAGTGCCGGTAGGTTTCCGGCCCGAGGGCGGACAACTGGGATCCGTTGCCGGATTGCATGCCGCGAATATCTCCGGGCTGTTTGGGTTGGGTAAGGGATACGCGTTCAGATAAGGCTGCAAGGCCGGAATGGCACTCCCCCGCGAGTTTGTTGTTCCTCCGGGCGTGAAGCCTGCATCAGGAACCGTGTCGAGCGCCACCTGTGGAAGCCGAAGTCGAAGGCCCTCATAGGAAAAGAAAAAGAAAGTGCGGTCTTTCAGGATCGGACCGCTGAAGGTCCCTCCGAAATCATTCTGCCGCTCTTCCGGTTTGGGCAATCCGTTCTGATCCGCGAACCAATCGTTCGCGTCCAAGACATCATTCCGGAAATAGTCGAACGCGGCACCATGAAATTGATTCGTGCCGGATCGAGTAACGATGGAAATCTGCGCTCCTGGTGTTCGGCCGAATTCCGGAGCATATGTGGAGGTCTGAATGCGAAATTCTTGCATAGCATCGACCGATACCAGGCTATTTGTCCCACCTAGCGCGCTAAAAGAGCCGAGCGCTCCCCCGAATCCATTCCCGGGATTGTAGGTTGCGCCGACTCCAATATTGGCGCTGACGCCGTCCACCATCCAATAGTTGGAACTGGCGCGTTGGCCGTTCACGCTGAATTGTCCACCATCCGACGCATTACTCGGAGTAACTACGACTCCCGGAGTTAGATAGATTAGAGTCTGGAAGCTTCTGCCATTCATCGGCAGGTTCTCCGCAAATTGACGGTCCACCACGGTGCTCACCGTAGCGCTTTCCGTGTTGACCAGCGAAGCGCCCCCAATGACCGTAATCGTTTCCGACGCTGCGCCAACGGGAAGCGTGAAATTGATGGCCAGTGAGTCTTGGACATTGAGGATGATGTCGGGTTTGATCAGCGTCTTGAATCCGATCTTCGAAACCTGCAGCCGATACGTGCCGGGCGGGAGATTGGTCACCACATAGATGCCTTCGCCGTTCGTCTTGCCCACGTATTGAACGGCAGTCGCGTCGTTCACGATTCGGATCTCGGCTCCGGCGATTACGCCGCCGGTCGGATCAAGCACCAGGCCGTTGATGATTCCGTTCGGCGACTGCGCGGATATGCAGCCCGCGAAAAGCAAACTCAAGATTCCGAGAACGCTAATTTTGCGCAACCGCATGTCGCTTCTCCTCCGGTGAACGAATTTCGTCGTGTTCCCTGAGTCTACGAAGGAGGAAATGGAAACGTACCATTGCGCTGTCATTGGAGAACGAATGGACGATACCAAAGAAGCAAGTAACTAGGGGTGATTTGGTCCGATCTTGAGGTAGGTAAACAGAAGAGGACTGCCGCTCGGCTTGTGGCTTCCGCCGTTGGGTTCGACGGTCACGAAAACGGCATCGATCTGCTCAAGCGTCTTCGGGTCATCGAACTTGAGGACCCATCTTTTTTTTGCCGCATTGTCTTCATAGAAAATTCCGAGGTTCAAGGCTTGCCTCCGATCCGGCCCGTGCTGCCCCCAGGCCTGAAACGTACTCGCAGTTTTGACCCCAGCCTCTCTGTCTAGATCGTAAGCATAGAAGACCAGCGACTTTCCCTTGGTGTAAAAAACGCGGCCATACGGTTTCTGTGTTACTCCGTCGTCGGCCACGTTATAAATCTCTGCAATATAGAGGTCCCGCGCTCCGATCAACTCCCGCACATCACGGTCATGGGCCAGCAGGTCCTCCTGCTTGCCTATGGTCTGTTCCCCCTCGCGAAGCTGTGCATGAAGATCGTTGACTTGCGCTTCCAGACTGTCGGCGCGCGACTCGTCCTGCGTGCGCTGCCTTTGCAACCAATCAAGTTGAGCTAGCGTTTTTTGAAGCGAAGCCTGAGCGGTGTCGAGCTTCTGCAAGAGAGCGCCTCGGTCTTGGGCGTTCTGTTGCTTCTCTGCTTCATCCTTCTGTTTGAATTGTTCCAGATCGGCTTGAGCGCTTTTCATCTCATCCAGAGACGCCGACCGCGTTTGAATCTCGCGCTTGAGATCGGAGATGACCTTGTCACGCTGTGCGAGTTGCGAGCGCAAATCTTCGCGTTCATGCCCAACATCGCTCATCTGCTGTTCCAGGGCCTCGATTCGCAGGTCAGGCGCGTGCGAGATCAACTGAGTCACTTCGACCCTGCGGCTCTTGCCGATTCGGTACGCGTAGATTCCGAGGGCCACAGTTAGCAGAATACAAGCGGCGAACGGCAGCCACATATAATTCCAATTGATTTGGGTGCGCCGATTGCCGTTTCCCTGAGCGAAGACAAAGCCTCTTTGGACAGCATCGGGCGAAGGGCTGGCATCGTTCGCGT
>JABDEK010000065.1 GCA_013287135.1 Acidobacteriota bacterium
TGTATTGGGATCCTGCGAAGGAACTGAAAAACTCCATCGTCTTGTGGGTGCCTTTGATCTGGATGTTCATCCTTGGATCGCGGCTTCCGGCGCAATGGCTTGAGGGTGCCGTAAGCGGCCCAGCGGCTCAGGCCCTCGAGGAAGGTAACCCGCTAGACCGTGCTGTTTTTAGCGTACTGATTTTTCTGGCGCTGGTCATTTTGTTCTCGCGCTCGTTCAATTGGGGCAAATTCTTCGCGAATAACTTCGCACTGATGGCCTTGCTTATTTTTGCGTTGTTGAGCGTGGTGTGGTCCGACTTTCCATTTATAGCTCTCAAACGTTGGCTCCGGGACCTGGGAAACTACCTGGTAATCCTCGTGGTTGTGTCCGATCCGCGTCCGCTGGAAGCTGTTCGTACGATCCTTCGACGGCTTTGCTACTTGCTGATACCGCTTTCGATCTTGATATACAAATATTACCCGCAAATTGGAAAGCAGTACGATCCTTGGACAGGCGCAGCCATGTTCGTGGGAGCGACGACCAGCAAAAACATGCTCGGAGTTCTGTGCCTGATTAGCGGGATATTCTTTTTCTGGGACACTGTGACGCGCTGGTCCCAACGCAAAGAGCGACAGATTAAGAGAATCATTCTGGTAAACGTCGCATTTTTAGCAATGACGCTCCGCCTCTTGACTCTTTCCAGCAGCGCGACCTCCAGCGTTTGCTTGGTAATCGGATGTCTCGTGATCGCAGCCATTCAAAGTAAATGGGGAACGCGGCATCCTTCTTTCGTCAAATTCCTGATTCCGGCATCCTTTTGCGTATTTCTAATTTTGACAGCAGGTTTCAACATCAACGAGACGCTGGCCAGAGGAGTCGGCCGGGACCCAACGCTCACTGGACGAACCAACATTTGGAAAGCGGTTCTGAGTACAAATACAAACCCACTAGTTGGAACGGGCTATCAGAGTTTCTGGCTGGGTCCTCGGCTCACTCATGTTTGGAAATTGGCCGGCGGAGTAACCGAAGCGCATAATGGTTACCTTGAGGTTTATATCGACTTAGGTCTGATCGGTGTCGTCCTGCTATTGATTTTCCTGATAGCAAGCTACCGGAGCATGTGCAAAAGACTCTCGCCATCTTTTGGTCTCGCTACCTTAGGCTTGGCCTTGTGGACCGTTGTGCTCTTCTACAACATTACGGAATCGGCTGCGTTCAACGGACAATTCTTGTGGGTTATTTTTCTGTTAGTCGAGATTATAGTTTCTTCACATACACCGCTTGCGCGCGTCGCTATGCCTGTTGAGAAATCTGTCCCGAAATTTAGAGAAACCCGATTCGAGCCGCGAGGCCGCGTCCCGGTAGCAAGTCGCATTGGATAGCTTCCTAGCAGACACCTTAGAAGCTTCCCTTGGAGAAGATTTGATAACGCAGACTGCCGTAGATAGTGGCCCGGCTCTTAACGCCCGCCACTTTGCTGACCCGGACACACGCGCCGAGAAGCTCGTTTACTTCATTCTTGCGGTGCTTGGATTTTCCTTTTGGTTCTTCACGGTTGTGCCATTTGCCAGCCATCGGGAAACGTATTGGTGGCTCGCGATGGTTCACAGCCACGATTTTAGCTACGCATTTGGAGTTATATCGTCCACCTACCGGCCGCTAGCTCAAGGGACCACCTGGCTGGCTTTTAAAATTCTGGATCCCAATGTTTTTCCAACTAGTGTTGTGCACCAAGCCGTGCTCCAAGGATGTATCTATGGAATGTTCGTTCTGGCCTGGTGGCTGATGTATTCTGCGGCGCCTCTGCGACGCATTTTTGCAGTGATCGCATTCATCGTCGGCGGTGTTTTCTTCTCAGGATATGTTCACCTATTTCATATCTACGGCATATTTTATATTCCGGTCATGCTGACCTCAGGGGCATTACTTCGCCTCTATGCTTCCAACAAGGTCGACAAACGAGAAGTGTGGTTCGGTCTTGTTGCCGTACTGCTCGCATTTTGGCATCCCTTTGCAACCGCTCTGTTCATGGGCTTCTATTTCGGATTTTGTCTTGACACTTTTCGCCAACGCAGCAAAGCGCAGCTCGTTCAATCACTGGCGCTCCTTCTGGCCTGTGCTTTTGCAATCGGCGCTCTGGTTGTACTTTTCCCGCGCGCCCCAATGCCTCTTCACACTAGGCTTTTCGGTTTTCTCGTCAGTTACCGGACAAACGAGGTCAATCTAATAGCGTCTGCCGTGGCATTTGTTTTGACTCAGTTGGTTGTCTTCACCATGGCGATTTCTACCAAGCTGAAGCTCGCGGGTTATCTGTTGGTGTCGGCACTCGGCGCTATATTTCTTTTGAAGGGCCTGCCCCTGATCCTTCTCTGGATTTGTGCCGTGTTGCTAAAACTTCTTCTAATGAGACGTTGGAGTCTTTTCTTTTTAGCGCTTACTGCCGCACTCCTTCCGTTTGGTGGTGGGATTGGCACTCCGATGTACGCGCTGTTTGCCATAATTGTGGCCACTTATGTCACACCGTTGGGCTTGTCTGGCGTTGAAACCGCGTTGTCTTCTCTGAGGATTCAGTACGTGGTAGGAGCTATGATTGTATTGACGGTAGTCATGTTGATGGTCCGCGCCGGAATCAAAGTACCGGTCATCACCAGAGTTGCGAAGCCTCTGCTGGCGGAACGCGAGAAGACCTACCAATTGGAGAACATTTTGGCTTGGCTTCACAATTCTGATTACTGTAGCGATGGGATAGCCTTTGCAGAAGATGCTGGCGATCCAATAGAGGGTGTTGAAAGCGCGATCACTAGGAAGAATCGACCACCTTCTTGGATCGGCGATGTCCGCCTTTTTTGGAATACCAACTTGCGGTGTGGGACGGCCGCCCAATCCGAGAGCAAATCCAATATGGCTGTTGTGACTTTTGGTGGACTCCCGGTAGCGGATTCAAAGGCTGTATTTAAAGTCGCGGGGAAATACACCGACGATGCCGTCGTATGGGTCGCGGATACCAAGAAATAGCGAATTCCGCAAGCTCGCGACGATATGACATCCCGCGGTCGGAGCCACTCTTCGCGTGGAATACGAACTCTATCTAATATTTTAGCGAATCGTTGCAGTGAAGAAAGGGAGAGCTTCGTGGACATTTGCGGCAAGGAAGTGCGGATCAATGGAACCCTGATCCGAATTGGTTTTATCGATGGAGAAGGATACCAGTTTCTCGAGGACCCGGAGTCGGCGCTCAGGTCTCTGCGAGGTTCTCGGACCCGCATCGATCTTTTCACCTTTATCCAGAGGCTCTCTGAAAGTCCGACGAAACTCGACTACCCAATGGAATGGGACAACATGGCGACCCTGCCCGTTTCGACTTTTGATGACTGGATGACTAAGCAGATCGACTTTAAGGTAAGAAATAAAGTTCGAAAAGCTGCAAAAAATGGCGTAGCAGTCCGGGAGGTATCCTTTGACGACGATTATGTCAAGGGCATACACGCCATCTATAACGAGTCCCCCACCCGCCAAGGGAAGCCATTCTGGCACTATGGAAAAGACCTTGAAACCGTTCGTAAGATGAATGCAACTTTCATGGATCGCAGCATTTTCATCGGTGCGTACTTCGAAGACAGCCTCATTGGATTCGTCAAACTCGTGTTCGACGAAAATCGAAGTCAGGCGGGCCTGATGCAAATTGTTTCGATGACCAGCCATCAGGACAAAGCTCCGACAAATGCACTGATTGCCCAATCTGTAAAGTCCTGCGCCGATCGCGGCATTTCATATCTGTGGTATGCCAATATGTCGTACGGGAAGAAGCAGGTCGACGGCCTGGCTGATTTCAAACGGCACAACGGATTTCAGAAAATTGAAATACCGAGATACTACGTTCCTTTAACCCTTGCGGGCCGTATGGCATTCCGGTTGGGCCTTCATCACGGCATAGCCGATTGGATTCCTGAACCAGTGGCTGCCACCTACCGGAAATTCCGCAAACAATGGTACAAAAAGAAGACTTTTAGCACAGAGAAAATGCCATCGGAACCCGCATCGCAATCTTAAGAATCCTTCAGCAGGCTAACTTTCAAACCGAACAAAGAATCCATGCCAGGTATCGTTGGACTCATCACAAAGATGCCGCGGGAACACGCGGAAAGAGAGCTTCGCCAAATGGTCGAGGCCTTGCGCCATGAGTCCTTCTACACGACGGGCGTGTTCGTAGAGGAAACACTGGGAGTGTACGTTGGCTGGATCGCACGTAAAGGCTCTTTCTCCGATGGAATGCCGATGCAAAATGAGAGGAGAAATGTTGCGCTGATTTTTTCGGGCGAAGAGTTTCCGGAGCCGGGAACGGTGCGCCATCTCAGAGAAAGTGGACATGAAGTGGAAGAATCGGGACCTTCCTATCTGGTTCATCTTTACGAAAAGGACTCATCGTTTCCCGCAAATTTGAATGGCAGATTCCACGCTTTACTGATCGACCGCAGCCTCGGAACTGCTACGCTCTTCAACGATAGATATGGGATGCATCGGATTTACTCCCATGAATCAAAAGATGGGTTTTATTTCGCTGCCGAAGCCAAAGCTATCCTAGCTGTGCGTCCTGAACTGCGAAAGGTCAATCAACAAGGATTGGGCGAATTCATCGCTTGTGGCGCTGTGATGGAGAATCGCACGCTGTTTGACGGTATTCATACTCTGCCTCCAGCGTCCGCTTGGGTCTTTCGCAATGGCTCACTTCAACACAAAGGCAGTTATTTCCATTCGGAGGACTGGGAGAACCAAGAAACACTCGATTCGGGTAGTTACTACCGGGAGCTCCAGCAAGTTTTCACGCAAAACCTTCCACGTTATTTCAGTGGCGGCGAACGGATTGCGATGTCGTTAACGGGTGGACTGGACACTCGAATGATCATGGCCTGGCAGAAGGCCACGCCTGGAACTTTGCCCTGTTACACCTTCGGCGGAATGTTTCGCGACTGCCATGACGTAACCTTGAGCCGGCAAGTGGCCAGCATGTGCGGGCAAAGTCACCAGGTAATTTCGGCGGGGAAGGAATTCCTTGCGCGATTTCCGTATTACGCGACTCGTTCGGTGTATTTGACCGATGGATGCGTCGAGGTCAATCGCGCTCCCGATCTTTACCTGAACGAAATAGCGCGCGAGATCGCGCCAGTCAGGATGACGGGAAACTATGGAGGGGAGGTCCTACGGCGGGTTCGCACACTTAAGGCCACGGAGCCACTAAAAGGTCTATTTAAACCAGAGGCTCTTTCCGTCATTCATCAAGCTGCTCAGACCTACGAAAGCTCGCTTCATGAGAATCCCGTTTCATTCAATGTATTTAAGCAGAGCCCTTGGAATCATTACGGCATACTTGCGCTGGAACAAACACAACTTTCCTTACGGTCTCCATTTCTTGACAACGATTTGGTTCAAACGGTCTTCCGCGCGCCCGAATCCGCCCTCACCAACAACGAGGATTCCCTTCATTTGATTGCTGACGGAAATAGAAATCTTCTACGGATTCCAACAGATCGCGGCATTGCAGGAGAACGGGGACGTCTCTCGAGTACGGCTTACCGTGGCTTCCTCGAATTCCAGTTTAAAGCGGAATATGCGTACGACATGGGAATGCCCCAGGGTGTGGCTAAAATAGATCATCTCTTTTCTTCTTTGCATCTCGAGCGTCTTTTCTTGGGCAGACACAAAGTTTTTCATTTTCGCGTATGGTACCGCGATGCACTCGCAGGTTACGTCCGGGGAATGCTTCTTGATCCACGCAGCCTTGGCAGGCCATATATTGAACGAAAGCGGTTGGAAGAGGTGGTGCAGGGCCACCTAAACGGTGGGCGAAACTACACCAATGAAATTCACAAGATTTTGAGCCTTGAACTCTTTCACCGTCTCTTTATCGATCCCAATTGAATATAGATAGGGGAAAAGAACCTAAAGCTCACTGAACCACGGCAGTAAGATTAGTTGGAGGTGCTGGAGCGGCCCCCGAATCCACCGTGAGCGGATGCGGGTATGTATAGGGCGTGTACACGGGCGTCCAAGTATTCGTTGCAGTGCAAACGTAGAGTCCGCCATTTCCGGAGTTAGCGTCCGTCGCCCAGTAGGCTACACCGTAATGTCCCGTCGGGCTGGCATACTGCGCACCGCTGGGGCCTGCCGTGCAGGTGGAAGGGAGTGAAGCGAGTATGCCGCTTCCGGTTCCAACAGTTCCATTGAACGCTGTCCCGGCAAATGATGTCCCATTCCATGCCAGAGTGTAAGCATAGTAATCCTGGTTCGCAGTCATTGTGTTCTTGTCTTCGGCGTCATAGATATTTTTCTGCGAGGATCCGTTGACTTGGTATTGATTCATCCATTCGTAGACCGGCTCAAGCATGTTGTGCGGCCAAGCGCCGTTATCGGTGGTGCAGCCAGTGGTCGAGTCGCATTTTTTAGGGAAGTTGCCTGTTAGCACATCGCTCTGCCCACGCCCTACCTGGTCTACGCAGGGATAACCTGATGGATTGGAATTAAAATCCCATCCGCTTGGACCCGGAGCGGCACCTTCGGTGCCGCAATAACCCCAGTTTCCAGGCGGCGCGCCAAATGGATGCCCGTTCGTTCTATCTTGTCCTAGCATGATTAGATTGGCCATGTTTGTTGACGCGTTTCCCCAAACGAGGCCGGTGCCCATCCGATAACCGACCGCAGCGAAGCTATTTATGTTGTCTGATGGGTTGCCGTTGAAGGTGTTTTTATAGACCTCGGTATATCGGCAGCCTCTCGCGTCACTCTCCATTTCGTGTGACTGAATAGACGAATCATTGAATACATTGAAGCGAAAGACTTGTCGGCCTCCGTCATTGCAGTCATTGATGATGCTATGGTTGGAGGTATTGTTCTCGAAGTAAAGGGCGTTTGCCGATCCAGGATTGGTCGGATTGGCCCAAGACCCATTGCCGTTACCAGAGGAGTCGCCGAATGCATTGCCACCATTGCTCACTCGGACCCCGTTATCTACTCCTCCTGGCGGCATGTCGAATACATTGTGGTCTACCACCCCATACAAAGCATTGTAAATGGTTACGAAGGCGCTGCTAGAGGAAACGCCGGAATTGGCGACGAAGTGATTGTGATCCATGCGGAAATTCTGTGAGTATCCCCCGATTCCTACAATGCCGTTGGAGTAGCCAACGCTATTTGCGCTTTGTTCAATCGTCAATCCGCTCAGTCGAAGAGACGAGCTAGTCATAGCATTCCCGGTTATACCCAATAACGGGCAATTGCATGACGAATGGTTCACGTTGTCTATAATAACCGTGTTGTCGGTGCAGGAACTTGGTGTGGTTCCTGGGCAGCTCGTTTGGCCGATGATGGACAAGGACATACTACCAGCCGGAACGGTATAGTTTATGCCTGTCGTCCAAGTACATGTCCCGGCCGGGATGTTGACCGTGGCGGTGGAAGCGGTCACACCACTAAGCGCAGCCTGCACGTCCGTCAGAGAGCAGGACGCTGCGTTGACGACTTGGCCTTGTGCCTCAGTACCGAAAAGAGCAGTTAAAAGAAGCGCGCAAAAAAGCCATTTGAATCGGGTCATCGACACCTTTCCTCATCTATCACTGGATTTTGCAGGTGCAGTCTTCAAAGACAAATATTGGGCGAAAACGACTATATAATCCACTGTACCGGCGGACAGTCTTAGGACAGCGCGGGAGCGTGTCCTTCCAACTACTGGTCGCCAATTTTGAGCCCGCTTTTTGACTTCCTGCCTCGTACAGTGGCTTGATGCTGGGAATCGCGTAGAACCGGTTACAACGAGGGTCAATTAGGATAATCCGGGGCGAAATTTGGAGTTCTACTGGAGAAATCCGTGAATGTTGTAAAGAACTATCTCAAGTCTCACACAACATATGCTTTACGCCGCGCCATCCGTGATATTGCAACGGAAAGTCATATGTCTTTTCGCCACTGGTTCGCGGCACAAAAAACTCCTCGATCCTTCGGCGAGCCCCTGAAACTTAATGTTGGGTGCGGGTCGAACAACAAGCGGGGATGGCTGAATATAGACCTGTTCGATCGCGAGGCCGACCTCCACCTCGACCTTCGCAAACATTGGCCTTTGCCGGATGGCAGCGCCATCTACATTTACAGTGAACACGCCTTCGAGCACTTCGAGTTCTTGGAAGAGGTTCCACATTTCTTATCAGAGTCACTTCGCGTTCTTCAGGACGGGGGAGTGTTTGACGTTGGTGTACCGGACACCGAATGGCTTCTGCAGGCATATGGCAAGCCCGAACACGAGTACTGGCCTTTTGCGCCTACATGGCATCCTAAGACTTGCGAAACCCAGCTGGATCACATTAACTACCATTTTCGACAGGGAGAGCAGCATAAATATGCTTGGGATGAGGTAACCTTAACAAGATCGCTTCGGCGATTCGGTTTTGTGTCTATCACTCGCCGGCCGTTCGATCCAAACCTCGATACCGAGTCTCGGAGAAAAGGAACGCTGTATATGAGGGCACTTAAACCACGCTCTGTCCCGTCGCCAAGTTGACTCTCCGCGGTCCACAATACGTTGCAGCCTTCTAGTTTATGACCTATGAGGCACCATCATTCCCGCGAGAATGCCGCGGTCTCAAGGTTAGTGGTACGTTGAAAGATGCGAATGCACGCTTATATTCGAAGCT
This sequence comes from Acidobacteriota bacterium, assembly GCA_013287135.1. Classification (GTDB taxonomy): domain Bacteria; phylum Acidobacteriota; class Terriglobia; order Acidiferrales; family UBA7541; genus Palsa-295. Next base: position 8,661 of record JABDEK010000065.1, read on the forward strand.
AATGAGTCGGAAATATCGCAACTCGGAACTGATGGTCGTTTTTATAGAACTTGCGAAGAAGCATTTGCCATGAAACCTCTAGTCTCAATTCTGATCCCCGCGTACAACTCTGAGGAGTGGATTGCAGACACACTCCAGTCCGCGATCGCCCAAACTTGGCCTCGTAAGGAAATCATTGTTGTGGACGACGGGTCCAGCGATCGTACAGCCGAGGTGGCGCGGCGCTTTGCGTCGAAAGAGGTCTCGGTAGTCTCCAAAGAAAACGGAGGAGCGGCCGCAGCCCGCAACCGCGCCCTACAGCTCAGCCAAGGGGACTATATCCAGTGGTTGGACGCTGACGACCTGCTAGCTCCCGACAAAATCGAGAAGCAGCTTCTTGCGTTAGGAGAAGTTGCGAACAAGAAAATTCTGTTGTCCGCGCCGTGGGCTCACTTCAGTTACCGGACCAGCCGGGCCCGCTTTGTTCCCACAGCTCTTTACCAGAATCTTTCGCCGGTGGAATGGCTTTTACGGAAGATGAGTGGAAACCTTCACATGCAAACTGGGACGTGGCTAACCAGCCGCGAACTGGCCGACGCTGCCGGACTCTGGAACACGCGAATGATCAGCGACGACGACGGAGAATATTATTGCCGAGTGCTTTTGGCATCCGAGGGAACCCGATTCGTCCCAGAGTCTAAAGTATTCTATAGGATTACTTCCTCCAATCGCTGGAGCTTCATCGGTACTTCGGACAAGAAGAAAGATGCCATGCTTCTCTCGATGAAACTCCACATTCAATATCTCCGGTCACTCGAAGAAAGCGACCGCGTGCGCAAAGCCTGCGTGACCTATATGCAAAATTGGCTCGGGCACTTCTATCCCGAACGCCCGGACATTGTGTTGGAATTGCAGACCTTAGCCGCGGAACTCCAAGGCCACCTAGAAATGCCCCAGTTGCGCTGGAAATATGCCTGGATGGAACCTATCTTCGGGTTTGACGCTGCGAAGCGAGCTCAAATGATGCTTCCGCAGCTAAAGGCCTCGGTGCTTAGGAGTTGGGACAAGGCAATGTACAGGTTAGAGACGCGCGGAGCGGTCGAGGGTGGCGACGACGCCCTGCGCGCAACCCGAGAAAATTAAGTTAGGAGAGTATTAACGTGGCGAGCCCCACCGAACAAGTAGACAGAATCATCGCAATCTGGAACGATCATCTCGAAGTTGCCAAGACTCTTCCGAGTTTGGCGTCTGACGTATCCAGCGCTGTCGACCTCATTTATTCCTCAATGTCCGCTGGTGGCCAGTTGCTCGTCGCTGGTAACGGCGGATCCGCTGCCGATGCGCAACATATCGCCGCCGAATTGACCGGCCGCTTTTTAATTGAGCGGCGTCCTTTTCGTGCTCTCGCTTTGCACGCCAATACCTCGAGCCTCACGGCCGTTGGCAATGATTACGGATACGAGCACGTATTCGCTCGCGAACTCACCGCGCATGCGCGGCCAGGCGACGTATTGCTTGCAATATCTACTAGCGGCAACAGCCAGAATATTCTGCGTGCTATTGAAGCGGCTCGCAACTGCGAAGTCACTGTGATTGGATTAACGGGCGAGACGGGAGGCCGCATGCGAGCCGCGTGCGACCTGTGTTTGTGCGTTCCTTGCAAATCCACGCCGCGGATGCAGGAGATGCACATTATGATTGGCCACACGATTTGCGAGCTTCTAGAGGAGCGACTCGTTGGGGCATGAAACAAGAGCTTCAAATCCGTGAGGATGATATGAAGCATTCAAGCAGCGATGAACTCGCCAATTCGCGGCTGCCGCAAAAGGCCTCCGAGATTTCGGTCACCCTGCTCACCGGAGGCGGAGACAGACCCTACGTTTACGGGCTCGCAACAGAACTCTTATCAAAACATGCGATCGTCGATCTGATCGGCAGCGATCACGTCGATTACCCCGAATTTCATGCCAACCCCCGCATGAACTTCCTGAATCTTCGAGGCGATCAGAGTCCTAATGCCAGTTTGGTAAGCAAAATCACCAGAGTGGTCAAATACTACGCCAGGCTTATCCGCTACTCTGTTACTGCCAAGCCGAAAATATTCCATATCCTATGGAACAACAAATTCGAGTTGTTTGATCGCACTCTGCTCATGATTTTCTACAAGCTATTAGGAAAAGAAATTGTACTTACAGTACACAACGTGAACGCAGGCCGTAGGGATTCGAAAGATACGTTGGTCAACCGGCTTACTTTGCGAATTCAATATCGGCTTGCCGACCACATCTTTGTTCATACAAAAAAGATGAAGTCAGAGCTCATGGAAGAGTTTGGCGTGCAACAGGCCCGGGTCACTGCGATTCCGTTCGGAATAAATAATTCTGTTCCGAATACATCTCTCACCTCAAGTGAGGCAAGACAAAAACTCGGAATTCGCCCAGATGAAAAAACGATTCTCTTTTTCGGCAACATCAATCCTTACAAAGGTCTTGAATACATCGTCGCTGCATTTCAACAATTGGTCTCTCGTCATGCCGATTATCGGCTGTTCATAGTCGGTAGGCCAAATAACTGCGAAAGCTATTGGGCCTCCGTTCGAGAAGCAAGCCGCGTAGAAGCGGAGAAGGGGCGAATAACCATACGAGCGGATTACGTTCCCGATGAGGAAACCGAGCTCTACTTTAAAGCAGCAGACGTTTTCGTGCTGCCTTACCGCCACATCTACCAGAGTGGCGTTTTATTCCTGGGCTATAGCTTTGGACTGCCCGTTATCGCGGCTGATGTGGGCGCGCTCAAAGATGAGATCGTCGAGGGCAAGACAGGATTCGTGTTTAAACCGGAAGATCCGGTGGATTTGGCCGCTGCGATTGAGCGCTATTTCTCTAGTGATCTGTTTGCCAATTTAAGCGGCCGACGGCACGGAATCAGAAATTTCGCATTAGAACAGCATTCCTGGGATGAGGTTGGCCGACTCACGATGAAGGTGTATTCCAATTTGCGTAAACTGGCCGCGCCCACAGTATTACAGAATCGTGAGGCGGCGAACACTTCCCCAGTAGACTGATTGGTATTTAGAATTTGCTCTCTGCAGTAGACAAATTTTTTGAGACAGACTACTTGGATCAGTCCCATTGGCCAGATACGCCATGGAGTGTCTTTAGATAAATGAACGGCAAATTCAGCTCGATAGGCCGCAGGTTGCTCTCGGGATCTGTATTGCAAATGGGCAATTTGGTCGCCACAGCCATTACTGCGTTCTGCTTGATGCCGTTCGTCGTGCATCATCTTGGAGATCGGATCTACGGATTCTGGGCTCTTGCACTTTCGTTCATCGGATACTACAGCTTGTTAGACTTCGGCCTCTCAAGCGCCGTGTCCCAATACATGTCCCTGGCGATCGGGCGCGGCGACGACGCCGAATGCCGTGGAGTCTTCAATACGGCTTTACGGATTAACCTCTTACTTGGCGGCATTGCCCTGCTGGTGACTGCGGCAATAGTGGCCGTTACCCCCTGGTTCTCCCACAATCCTGCTGATGCTCACTTATTTCAAAGCGTGATAGCCATCCTGGGAGTTAATGCGGCCGTAGGGCTGCCAGTGAGGGTTTATGGGGGTGTGTTATATACGAAATTCCGATTTGATATTCAGTCTTGGTTGACAATACTCGGTTTGGTTTTGCGTACGGCACTCATCGTTTGGGTGGTCTTGCTCGGCTTCGGTCTCTTGGCATTAGCATGGGTGACCTTGTTATCGTCTCTGCCGACCAACATCTTGCAGATATGGTTCGCAAGACGTGAAGCTTCGTGGGCGCGAATCGAAAGGAAAGCCGCCGACCTAAAAATAGCAAAGAGTCTTTCTTCTTATAGTATCTATACTTTTTTGGCCTACATCGCCGATACCATACGATTCCAAATTGATCCTCTTGTCATCTCGGGCCTCATCGGGCTGGCCATGGTGACGCATTATCGGGTCGCTGGCGTGTTCGCGCAATACTATATGCAGATGATAATTTTTTCCGTAGGCATGTTGCAGCCGGTGTTCAGCCGACTCCATGGTGCCGGAGACCGCCCGGGCATTGAGAAGGTCTTTTTCTTTGGTACGAAGCTTTCATCGTGCATTTCGATTTTCATCTGTCTCGCTCTCATCGGTTGGGGAAAGCCATTCATTATTCGCTGGATGGGCCCGGCATATCAGGACGCCTATTGGCCTCTGGTTGTATTGTCGCTGGCCGTTTTACTCGATGTGTGCCAGAAACCGTCGATCGATCTGTTGTATGCGACATTTAACCATCGGTTTTACACCTACACGAATTGGGCCGAAGGAATTCTCAATCTGGTGTTCAGCTTGCTCCTGGCCAAGCCTCTGGGAATTCTTGGCGTCGCGATGGGAACTTTGATCGGGGCGTTTCTGATTCGAGTCGTGTTGCAGCCTTGGTGGGTTTGTAGAGTGAATGGAATCGGATACCCCATCTATATGAGATTTCTGGGAGGGAATCTTTTGTCCTGCACGCTCCTAATGGCAGCGGCTACCGCAATTTCGGCGTGGGGTCTGCGGCCGAGTTACCCATTACTGGTGGCCTCTGCAACTTGCGCTACGTTGATATATGCGATCGGTTCTTGGCTGGTAGTGTTCAATCCGGTCGAGCGGGAATATTTCAAGGCTGCGATAAGAAAAAATTACGATCAGAAAGCTATCGATCCCGCGACGGCCACCGTGGCGATTCCATGAACAATAGTAGCTGCGCAGTTTCCGGGGTTGAATGGGTGAAGACTTGTGGTTGATCTGCCGAAAATCTCCGTGATCTTGTGTACTCACAATCGTGCCCGCACTTTGGCGACGGCGCTCGAGAGTGTCGCAGCGCAAAGCATTTCGGAGTCTGTCGGCTGGGATGTCGTGGTTGTCGATAACAATTCCAGCGATGAAACCCGTCAGGTGGTTGAAGATTTTCAAAGACGGTACCCGGATCGATTCCATTACTTTTTTGAACAACAGCAAGGCATATCCCACGCCCGCAACAGAGGGATTCGAGAGGCCCGCGGAGAAATTCTGGCTTTTATGGATGACGATGAGACAGCTGTTCCTGACTGGCTTCAGAACCTGACCGCGAATCTGCATAACGGAGAGTGGTCCGGAGCGGGCGGGCGTATATTGCCGCAATGGAATTGCGATCGTCCGCGATGGCTCTCTGACCGGAGTGCGTTTACGTTGGCTCCCCTTGCCGTGTTCGATCTAGGCACCAAAGGCGGGCCACTTACCGAGAGTCCTTTCGGTGCTAACATGGCGTTCCGGAAAGAAGTGTTCAGCGCCTGCGGAGGATTCCGCACTGATTTGGGCCGCGTCGGCAAAGGAATGCTAAGCGGCGAAGATAGCGAATTGGGCCGTCGGGTGATTGCGGCCGGCCGGCGTCTTCGTTACGAGCCATCGGCTGTGACCTATCACCCAGTCGAGGAGTTTCGCGTACACCGGAAATATTTTCTGCAATGGTGGTTCAATAAAGGAAGGTCTGACGTCCGCGAATTTGGAAATCAGCCTAAGGACTGGCGGTTTCTTGGGATCCCGCTTCCATTATTTCGCGGATTGGTGTCGGAATCTCTGCGATGGATGTTCGTCGTCGAGCCATCTCAACGTTTTATTTGTAAGCTGAAAGTGTGGAGTTGTGCCGGGCAAATTTTCGAACACTACCATCAATCCCTCGAAGAGAAGAATAGTACAGAGCCCAATGGCAAACTTTCGCCGCCGGCGGAGGATGGTAGATGATTCGCATGATTTTCTCGAGTTTCAACTTCCAAGGGTTTTCTTGTACCATTTACAGAATTGGCATGCGGGGATTAATCATGACTTCTGTTTGACCTGGCCGTAGAAAGAACCGATGAACTTTTACCAAATCGATCCAACAACCGACACGCGCTGGGCCGACCTCGTCGAGCGTAACCCCAATTCTTCGGTCTTCCATACCGTCGGCTGGCTGAAGGCGCTTCAACGAACCTACGGCTATGCGCCAGTGGCCTTCACCACATCCCCGCCGACCGGCGAGCTAAAAAATGGCATTGTATTCTGCAACATTAATAGCTGGCTCACGGGAAACCGTCTAGTATCTTTGCCTTTTTCAGATCATTGTGAACCGCTCTGCGACACGATCGAAGATATGAACTTCTTGATACAGCAGCTGCAAACTGCCTCGGTCAAACGGAAATGGAAATATCTGGAGATTCGGCCGGTTCACGGAAATTTCGGACTGGCGAATAACCGCGGCGCCTTTCTACCTGGCCCTAAATACTCGCTGCATAGACTCGACCTTCGCCGAAATATAGACGCTCTGTTTCAGAGTCTGAACAAGGATTCTGTTCAGCGTCGAATACAGCGCGCCCGAAGGGGAGCACTCGTTGAGAAGTGCGGAAGATCCGACGCTCTGCTAAAAGATTTTTACGCATTGTTTGTGACAACGCGACGCAGGCATCGCCTGCCTCCTATTCCCGACGACTGGTTTACAAACCTTATCCGGTGCCAAGGCGAAGCACTCGAGATTCGTGTGGCCTATAAGGATAATGTCCCGGTCGCTGCTATTCTCACTTTGAAGTGGAAGGACGTCATCTATTACAAGTACGGCTGTTCCGATACGAGATTCAATAAGTTTGGGGCCATCCCATGGCTTTTGTGGCAAGCCATTGAATCCGGCAAACTGAAGGGAGCCAACGTATTCGATATGGGCCGCACGCAAGAGGACAATCCGGGACTCCTGGCATTCAAAAACCATTGGGTTCATCAGCCCGAACAACTAGTTTATTGGAAATTTCCGGATTCATCTGTAGATTCATTCGATCGCTGGAAATTAAAAATGGCGAAGCGCATATTCTCGTTCATGCCTGGAAGATTACTTACCATCACAGGCAGGCTGATTTACCGCCATATCGGATAGCACCAGCGAATTTCGAATTTTCGTTTTCGTGGCCCATAAATTGAGGCACTGAGGGCTTTTCAATCAGTTGAAGTGACGTGGCCGTGCAGGCTCTACGCTGTAGGGTGAAGAGGCGAGATTAAATCGTGATTCGAGCGCTCTTAGATTATTACCGCCTTCCTCCCGATTCGTTCGGTGGCGTATCCCCAACTATCGATTTTCCCTCGGGAGAAAACGGCTTCTTTGAGTTCGGCGAAAAGAACATATGCTATGGGCGAAACCAGTCGGGCGTCTCTGCGAACGTAGAAGACGCCGGCAAGTTTGACGCGTCCAGAGATGTTCAGACCGGCGGCGAAACCATTCGGCTGCCTTTTGATTTTAACGAAGTAATTGAGAATCTTCGCCGCGAACGTTATCGGCGGAATATGAATGCGGATAGGAAATCATTCTCCGCCAATAAAGTAGTTCGCAAGATTTATTACCTGGTCCGCGAGTGGTTGCCTGTCTGGCTGCGGCGTCGATTGCAGAAAATTTACCTCCGCCGTTGGAAAGAACTTCAATTCCCAGCTTGGCCGGTGGATTTCACCGTGGATAATCTGCACGACGAACTCTTGCGCTTGTTCATGAAAAAGAGCGGCACGAAAAAGGTGCCCTTCATCTGGTTCTGGCCGGAGGGCGCTTCCGGCTGCATGATCATGACTCACGATGTGGAGACTTCCGCCGGTCGCGACTTCACTTCTGCGTTAATGGATCTCGACGCTTCCTACGGAATAAAGGCTTCGTTCCAAGTCGTGCCAGAAGAACGTTACGAACTTCCTGACTGTTATATTCAGCAAATCCGGGATCACGGATGCGAGTTCAACGTACACGACCTGAGTCATGACGGGCAGCTGTATCAAAGGCGCGATATATTTCTTCAACGTGCCGAAAGAATTAATGAGTACAACAAAAAATACAACGCACGCGGTTTCCGTGCGGGAGTTATGTACCGCGATCTCGACTGGTACGAAGCCTATGATTTTTCCTACGATATGTCAGTGCCCAACGTAGCGCATCTCGAACCGCAGCGGGGGGGCTGCTGTACGGTGATGCCGTTTTTTGTGGGCAAAATACTGGAACTCCCTCTCACCACCACACAAGATTACTCGCTGTTTTATATTTTGAACGATCACTCCATCGATCTCTGGAAGACACAATTAGATCTCATCCGTGAAAGAAATGGGTTAATGAGTTTCATCGCGCATCCCGATTATTTGATCAACCAGAGAAACCGCAGCGTGTATGAATCGTTATTGAAGTATCTCCGGCAGATGGTTACTCGCGAAAATATTTGGGCGGCGTTGCCCGGAGACGTGGATCGCTGGTGGCGGGCTAGAAGCCAGATGAAAGTAGTGTCGCGCGATGGCGGTTGGGAGATTGAAGGCCCCGAAAAAGAGCGGGCTCGATTAGCCTACGCTGTTTTGGATGGCGGTCGCATGAAGTATGAACTTGCTGAAGTGGCTCAAGAGAACGTGCATAAATAAGTTCGTTTGTGCGTTGAGCAATTGCCCGGCGTGTCAGTGCTATTGCTTCCATTCAAAATAGCGGGCCGCCCAGTCTTTCCCCTCCGCAACGACCGCCCCGGCATATCGGTGCTCTGGAACGATGGATGGGACGAATGTCTCGATCTTCCAGCGCGATTGGTCCGCGCAGAAAAGTTGAGCAGGCTCGTCTGGGGAAAGTGAGACGTCAAAACTGTCCAGGGGAATATGCAATCCGTCGCCCTTGGCCTTGATGTAGGCTTCCTTACGAGTCCAGCAGAGAAAAAATGCCTCGGTTCTTCGTTCTCCAGGTATCTCGTTCAAGCGATCAATTTCCTTTGGAGAGAAATAGCGTTTAGTTATCTCCTGACTTGCAAAATCGGACCGAATTAGCTCAACGTCAATTCCGATTTCGCGTTTGCGTGTTATCCCGATGAGCGCAAGTCCATGCGCGTGCGAAAGATTGAAATGAATGGGCGGCTGCTCTCCGCCGCTGGCAATTGCTGGCTTGCCGCGCGGTCCATAAACAAAACCAATAATTTGCGGAGAACATGCTAGGTATCGGCTCAGTGCACCCCTTAGGATTCCACGCGCGGCGATAAAGCGATTTCGATCGCGATCAAACATAAATCGTTCAGCTCGAATCCTCTCGTCGGCCGCCAGTAGACTTTCAAAGCGTCGCAACGCTGCTGAATCCATCTCGAGCGATGCACGCCAGATGTGGACTTCGTCATCCAACAATTTAGGGGTTTCGACCGGAGTCACCCACTGAACCCCGGCTCTCATGCGAGTGGTGACCGGGCAGCCAAAATCCGAAACTTCTTTGATTTCTGAGGGTTTTTAGATTCGTCCACCACGGGTCCTAGGCGCCCTGGTACTGCAGTACTCTTGTAAGCAGTTAATCTCGTATGTATCATTAGACTTACAGGCTAGCAAAGCCTGCCACCCTTTGCTATCTTGCGAATACCGTTGCGTGTCCTTGGCTAGGTTGCATTCTATGGTCACAGACGACCTGAACTCGCCCGCCTCTCCGCTTTTCAGCGTGATTATAGGGGCGTATAACGACTGGACACCGCTGGATAACTGTCTTGCGTCGCTGGCACAGCAAACCGGGCCAAGTTTCGAAGTCATTGTTGTGGACGACGGCAGTGGCGAATCTGCTCCTGAATTTATTCGCCGCTGGGAACGTTGTTTCCAGCTGACAATCATCAGGCAAGCCCACGCCGGCGTCGCAGCCGCCCGAAATCGCGGGATCCAGATATCGAAAGGCTCGATCCTGCTGTTCGCCGACGCGGATTGCAAGCTTCAAGCAAACTGCTTGTCGGCCCTTGCCACAACTATCGCTGATTCCCCGGAGCACAGTTGTTTTCAACTACGCTTGGTTGGCGACCGCTCCACGTTCGTTGGCGAAACGGAGGAGTTGCGCCTTACAACGCTGCAAGAAAACCTCATTCAGCCGAACGGCTGTATACGATATTTGAATACTGCCGGCTTCGCGATCCGGCGCTCAAGAGTGAACGCCGAGGGTTTTGCCTTTGAGCCTGCCGCGATTAGAGCGGAAGACACTCTCGTATTGGCCAACCTGATGCAAGGCGGCGAACTGCCCTTTTTCGTTGCCAATTCGGTTGTACAACACGCCACTTCGCTATCGTTAACTGATTACTTCCTCAAGGCGCTGTGGTCCGCATATCAGGAAGGCAGAACCTACGACATTATCGCTTCGATGGGCGTAAGAGTACGTGCGAACTATCGCGAGCGCTTAGGCATGTTTTCATCTATGTGGAGAACATGCGAACAGAAATCGATTCAGAGATCGGCATGTTTTCTTCTCGCTGCTAGACAACTGATGCGGCTGATGACCTCTTTTATTTATCGATTTCTTCACGGAACAGTCCAACTTTCACATCTCGACAATCTATTCTTGGAAGACGCCGCGTCGCGCCGCCTAAGCGCGCTAGTTTTGCCCAATAGCACTCGCGTTCATATTTCTGGCTCTCTGGCCCCAAGATACCAGAGCAAAATTCGTTAGATTTTCATGAGTTCTTAGATCGCGCTATGCGTGCAAAAACAACAGCTGCGGCGCGAGAATTCTGCGATGTACGCTAGGGTACAAACGGGCCCATTTTGGGAAATACCTTTCCATACAACCGTGGAAAGCAATGACTCGGCATCTGGTCATTGCGTTTGTTTTCAAGGGATTCTACGGACTTCCAGATGGTCCGGAAATTGCACAATTCGTTCCCGGAATGTGACTCACAGTTGATTCCGAAGCGCGCTTCACAAACTGCGCCGGAATTGAGAACAAATGGATTCAGAAGTGACACCCACTACAAACGTCATGGCGGAACCCGTCGCTGAACTGGCCACCGCCGCAACCCACAACGTGCAGGATGCCACCACCCGAGAGCTCGCTCGAATTTGGCAGCAGCTGCTGGGCGTTGAGTCTGTAGGTGTCGACCAGAATTACTTCGATCTAGGCGGAGATTCCGTCCTGGCCGTGCATTTGTTCGCGGAAATTGAGAAGGTATTTAAAGTCAAGCTCCCGCTGGCCACGCTTTTCGAAGCTCCCACCATCCAGGAACTGGCTGGAATTCTTCGCAGCGAAGCTCCGTCAAATCGTTGGTCCCCGCTCGTTGCAATTCAAGATTCAGGTTCGCGTCCTGCATTTTTCTGCGTTCATGGCGCCGGTGGAAACGTTTTAATCTATCGTGAGCTTTCAGAAAACCTAGGCTCAGACCAACCGTTCTACGGATTGCAATCCCAGGGCTTGGATGGCGCCTATCCGCCACTGACACGAATCGAAGACATGGCGGCCTTGTATGTGAAGGCCATTCGGCGACAGCAACCTCAGGGACCTTACCTCATCGGTGGATACTGTGGCGGTGGACTGATCGCTTTTGAGGTGGCTCAGCAACTGCGAAGCGAGGGCGAGGAAATTGCCCTGCTCGCGTTATTGGACACCATGAATTTTTCCCACATCCCCCCTCTCTCGCTTTGGAGCCGTGCTTACTACTCTTGCGAACGTGTGTGGTTTCATGCGGCTAATTTCATGCGTCTCGACTTCAAAGGGAAAGTCAGTTTCTTCCGCGAGAAGATCCAGGTGTTGAGGAATCGTCTGCCGGTATGGTGGGGAATGCTACTCGGCAAGCTCGAAAAAAGTTCTAAAGCAACGAACTCAGGATCCCGCGTTCTTGGAAATATCTGGTCAGCGAATGACCTTGCGTGTCAAAGGTATGTTCCCAAGCCTTTCGCTGGAGTTGTCACGGACTTTCGGCCCTTGAAACAATATCGAGCTTTCGACAAGCCGGATGCGAAATGGGATCGCCTCGCTCTACAAGGACAAACGGTTGTCGTTCTTCCTGTTTATCCCGCCGGCATGCTTCTCGAACCATTCGTCAAGCACCTTGCTGTCGCCCTGCGAAAAGCAATCGATGGCGCGATTCGTAAATGACAAGACCCTTCTGATCTCCTGCACTTTAGATGCATCCAGCAATTTGCTTAACTCCGAACAGACGACACTCGGAGTAATATTGTCAGCGGCACATTTCGCGAGATGATTGCGCAAGTGAGCGGTTTGCTTCGCGTTTTACAAAACTCGTTTGACGCGCACTCAGTTTGAGAGGACTTGAATGACGGTTGGAACAAATTGGTCCAAGACCTGGACTTTCTTCGAGGACGCCTGGCATGAGGGCAACGTGCCGATCATGGGTCCTCGCACACATGCCGCCTGGCTCTGTTCCCTGGTGTTCGATGGCGCGCGATATTTTGAGGGGGTTGCGCCGGATCTCGATCTGCACTGCGCGCGCGTGAATCAGTCCGCCGCGAAACTATTTTTGAAGCCCACAGTTTCGCCGGAGGCTTGGGTCAAGCTCGCTCGAGAAGGTTTCACTCGCTTCGATAAAGATGCGGCGCTCTACATACGTCCGATGTACTGGGCAGAGAATGAAGGGCCCTGGGTTCAAGCGCACGATCCGGAATCGACTCGCTGGTGTCTCTGCATTTATGAAGCGCCCATGCGTCCTCCGAAGGGTTTTTCCGTCACACTATCTCCCTATCGCAGGCCTACAATCGAAACCATGCCGGTCGACGCCAAAGCCGGATGTTTGTATCCCACCAACGCGCGCGCGCTTTTCGATGTGCATGCGCGAGGCTTCGATAATGCCATCGTCTGCGACATGCTAGGAAATGTGGCGGAGCTGGCCACGTCTAATATTTTCATGGCCAAGGACGGCGTGGTTTTCACTCCGATTCCGAACGGAACTTTCTTGGCCGGTATTACTCGCCAGCGTGTAATTGGGTTATTGCGTGGGGCTGGAGTCACCGTGGTGGAGAAAACGCTGACCTACAAGGAGTTCACACAGGCTGACGAAATATTCTCTACTGGAAATTACTCTAAAGTTGTCCCAGTGACGCGTATCGATGATCGTACACTTCCATTTGGTCCCTTGTATGCCAAAGCACGAGAGCTATATTGGGCATTCGCGCATTCTTGAACTGAGTTTTGCCGAAAGCCTTGAGTTAGTTTCTCGATCGATAATGCGCTGCTCCCTGCCCGATGCGAAATGTTCAAAATTCAGCCGCGTGGCTGTCGCGTGATGCACAAGTCCGGCTCAAGTCTGGCCGAAGTGCTGACCCCGATTTGGGAGCGTGTACTGCTGCGTCCCGGTATTCGCGTCGACGACAACTTTTTCGATCTTGGCGGCGACTCCTTGCTCGCCGTCCAACTATTTTCCGAAATCGCGCGAGTGTCTGGAAGAGAACTCGCTCCTGTCACGATTTATTGCGCCCCCACAATCGCTGCGCTCGCCGAAATTCTCGAAGAACCTTCGGCGCCGCGGTTCCCGCCTCTTTTGCAATTAAAAGAGGGCGTTGGAGCGCCGCTTTTTCTCGCGCATGGACTGGGCGGTACAGCCATGGATTTTTTCCAGCTCGTCAAACACCTTCAAACTCAAAGGCCCATTTATGGCATGCAAGCCAAAGGTACAGACGGAGTGGACGAGCCTTTCGACCGCATCGAAGACTTGGCGCAGTTTTACCTCCACGCGATCAAGGGACTACAGCCTCACGGACCATACTTTCTCGTCGGTTACTCATTAGGTGGCCTGGTCATGCTGGAGATGGCTCAGCGCTTGATTGAAAACGGAGAAAAGATCGCGCTGCTGGCCATGCTGGAAAGTTATCCACACCCGAGATTTCTTTCGCTAAGGCAGCGGGTTCGCCTCGGCTCGCGTTTGGCCAATCAGCGTGCTTCGACGTTCGGGAAGCTGCCGCTACGCGATGCTCTTTCTTACATTATCCGTCCCTCGGCGCGCAGGTTGTATGTCTCGCGAGATAACAACGGGAGCGCGCCCAGTCAAATCCCGGCTGGCGCAGCTCATACACCGGCTATGCACCGCGCGCGCGAACATGCTTACCGTGCGTTGACTCGCTATCGCCCTCATTTTTACAACGGCACGATTAAATTCGTACGGGCTGAGGTCGTAACCGACTATCCGGATGATTCTCAAGCGGTTTGGTCCCATCTCGCTGCGAAGTTCAATGTCGAAACCGTTCCAGGTGACCACCTGGGAATTCTTGGCGTTCATTTCGAAAACCTTGCCTCCGTAGTTTCCCGCTACGTGAATGAAGCTTCCTCTTAGTCGCAAACCCGATATGCTAGGGATCTACGAGGAGCACATTTCCATAACATGAATGGTGCAGAAAGCTTGATCCGCACGCTAATCGCCGGAGGAGTGAATACTTGTTTCACAAATCCTGGCACCTCGGAAATGCACATCGTTGCAGCGCTGGACCATGTGTCGGAGATGCGTTGCGTGCTCGACCTTTTCGAAGGCGTGGTGACCGGGGCCGCGGACGGCTACGCGCGCATGACTGAAAAACCGGCCTGCACCCTTTTGCATCTGGGTCCAGGCTTCGCCAACGGCGTTGCCAATCTGCACAACGCGAGCCGCGCGCAAGTCCCGATGGTAAATTTAGTCGGACAGCACCCCGCATATCATTTGCGTTACGATGCGCCGCTCACCTCTGATATCGAAGCGATTGCCCGTCCTTATTCCAAATGGCTGCGAACCTCAGCCTCCTCGCCTGAGCTTGGCCTTGACGCCGCCCAAGCAATCGTCGCCGCGCGCACTGCTCCTGGGCAAATCGCTACGTTAATCGTTCCCGCCGATGTGGCCTGGAGTGAAGGTGGTGTAGTCGCTGAAATTCCCGCCGTGCCGCGCGCTTCTTCACCCTGTTCTGAATCCGTCGACCATGCCGCATCCATGCTTCGGTCCGGATTGCCTGCCGCGCTATTACTCACCGGAAATGCTCTGTATGGTGATGGCCTCCAAGTGGCTGGACGCATCGCGGCAGCCGCTGGCGCCAAACTACTCGTGCCTTATCCCGTCGTGCGCGTTCAACGTGGCGCCGCTTTCCCCTCAGTGCAACGCATCCCGTATATGCCCGAGCAAGCCGTGGAATTCCTGAAAGATATCCGCAAACTTATTCTGATCGGCGCGGCCGCGCCCGTTTCTTACTTCGCCTATCCCGACAAGAGCAGCGTGCTCACTTCACCGGGATGTGAAATCCATACTCTGGCGCGACCCGGAGAAGATTATGGCGGCGCATTAGAGGCGCTGGGATCCGCATTATCGCTTCAAAATGAAAACATATTGATCACTGAAAAGGTCGAACGGCCTTCTCACCCTAGCGGCGAAATCACTTTGCAGGGTCTTGCAGCGGCAGTCGGAGCGCTTTTGCCTGAGAATACTATCGTGGTCGACGAAGCCATGACTTCAGGCCGCGGCATGATGGCTGCAACCGCCGCATCGCCCGCTCATGATTGGCTCGGAAATACTGGTGGCTCGATCGGCATCGCCCTGCCATTAGCGGTAGGCGCGGCAGTGGCCTGCCCTGATCGGCCCGTGTTGTGTCTTACTGCGGATGGAAGCGGAATGTACACCGTGCAAGGACTCTGGACCATGGCGCGAGAGGGTCTGCGCGTAACCACCGTGGTTTTTGCCAACCGAAGCTATGCGGTGCTACAGCGAGAATTTTCAGGGCTCGGCGTCGGTGCTCCGGGACCGCGCGCCGCAGCTTTATTCGACATCGGCCGCCCCACCCTCGACTGGGCGCACCTCGCGAAAGGAATGGGCGTACCAGCGTGCCGCGTCACTACACTGGACGA
>JABDEK010000066.1 GCA_013287135.1 Acidobacteriota bacterium
GACGCCTTCTGGGCCGGTCTGGATCAAGTCGCCTTTGTCGAGGGTAATCTGGTAGTCCGCGCTCTGCCACTCTACGGAATTCACTTTTTTCACCTGTACTTTTCCATCCAGGTTTACGAAGCGCGCTTGCCTCGCAGTGATGGTGGCTACGCCGGCATCATGCGCGGATACAGCCGCGCCAAGACGCTTTACAAGTTTGCCCGAAAGGTCGGGGAAAGCAAAATAGGCTCCGGCGAAGATCGCGCCAATAATCAGCAAGGCGTACATCGCCATGGTTTTGTAAGTGACGGTGTGCCAATAAACCTCTACCCGCGAGATTTTAGGCTTATCCGACACGACTGTTTTTTGGTCTATCATGTTTATAAGGGCTAACTTGGAAATTTAGCACACGGGTATAGGCCATTCAACTCGACGAGAAAAGAGTTGCGAAACTGCTAACCCCTACTTGTTCCAATCAGTTAACTGGCCATCCGGCATGGCGACTAGGGAGTACTCTTTTCCGCCAAGTTTGGGAGCGCGATTTGTTCCAATCTGGCGCCATATTGGAGGTTGACCACAGGCTGCCATTTTAGGGAGACTATCTGCCTCAGACAGGGCGTTTTCCGCTGGATATCTGCCACGATCCTGCGTGATTTTTAAAGCAGGCGAACTATCGCAAGGCTGCGAGGAAGAAAAATATGAAAGAAATTATTGGCGAACTAATCCCACCGACGCGAGTGATGATGACTCCGGGGCCTTCTTGCATGGACCCGCGAGTTTACCGGGCGATGTCCGCGCCTCTGGTTGGGCATCTGGATCCGTGGTTTTTGGAAATGATGAACGACGTGCAGGTTTTGCTTCGGCGCGTGTTCCAAACCGAGAACCGGATTACGTATCCTGTCTCCGCATCGGGCTCGGGGGGGATTGAAGCCGCTGTGCTGAATCCTCTGGAAGAGGGCGATGAGTGCATCGTTTGTGCGAATGGAATGTTTTCCGAGCGCATGGCGGTGATCGCGGAACGTAGTCCGGCGAAAGTTATTCGTGTGGAAGCGCCGTTGGGCCGCACTGTTGATCCTGAGGATATTCGGCGTGCGGGCAAAGGGAAAAAGATCAAGTTTGTCGGTTTGGCGCACGGTGAAACTTCAACCGGAGTGGTCCAACGGCTGGAAAATTATCGCAAGGTTGCCGATGAGCTCGGCGCCTTGCTGATCGTGGATACGGTAGCGTCGCTAGCGGGCATCCCGCTGAACGTGGATCGCGAACGGATTGACATTTGTTTCAGTGGCACGCAAAAGGCCATCAGCGCGCCTCCGGGCATGGCCCCCATCACTATTAACAGCCGGGTGGAAGACGTTATACGCGCGCGCAAGAAAAAAGTGGAAAGCTGGTATTTCGATATCACTCCAATTATGACCATGTGGGGCACGGAGCGTAATTATCATCACACGCCACCGGTGTCGTTAATCTACGGCCTGCGAGAAGCCTTGCGCATCGTTCTGGAGGAAGGGTTGGAAGCCCGGTGGGAACGCCATCAGCGGAATCAGCAGGCGCTGGTTGCCGGTATCGAAGCGATGGGACTTGAACTGTTCGTCTCCGATCCTGCTGACCGGCTGGTTACCGTCACGGCAGTGAAAATTCCTGCTGAGCTGGAAGATAGAAAGGTGCGGCAGCAACTTCTGGATGAATTCAACATAGAGATTGCCGGTGGCATCGGCAAGACCAAGGGACAAATCTGGCGTATCGGGCTGATGGGTTATTCTTCGCAGAATACGAATGTGCTGCTATTTCTAGCGGCGTTGGAAAAAGTGCTGCTAGATCAAGGACGCCGCCTGCCGGCCGGAGCAGGTGTGGCAACCGCCATCCGGAGCTACCAAGCGTCCGGGCAACAAGTAGCCGTTGGGGCGCGAAAGTAAGCGCTCAGAAAATTCGACATGGCGAAAACTTCCGATCCCACTATCCCAAATGCTGGCGCGATGAGCGACTTCATCGGCGCGTTTGAGGTGCCTTCGAAAGTGACGGACTACGTCTATAAGTGCCGGTTTTCACACTGCTGGAACGGAATCGCGACGCGGCATGCAGACACGATGGATTGTAAATTTTTAGTGGATGGCCGTGGCGTGGTGCTGGGACTGGCGCATCCGGGTTTCGCGGAATTCCGGGCGCGCGTGGGAAGAAATCTTTCCGACCGTGAAGCGAGTTACATTGCGGCTGAATATCTGCGAGGAAGGCTGGAGCAGGAAGACGAACACGCTCTTTACGACGTTCCCGCCAACGAAGTAACTCATATCATTGAGAAGCTTAATATCCGCTGATAACGAGAATTGCGATGGGCAATACCTTTATTTGGTGGACGGTTCTTTTTTGGCGAGCGAGCGAATGTAATTCACCAGATTCCAGATTGCGTCAGGCTTCGCGCGATCACCTTCTGAAGGCATTTCGCCTTTGCCGTTCTTGATGATGTAGAAAAGCTCGCCATCCGTGTGATCTTTCAGCGCCGCGGGGTCGTGGTAATCGGCAAGCTTAGCCTTCATATCTGCAGCGAGGTCGCCCTTACCATCGCCGTCTTTTCCATGGCACATCTCACAATCGATCTCATACATCTTTTTACCTTGGGCGATTGAGGCAGCGGTGGGTTTTACAGGATTGGCCATTTTTGCCGCTTCCGGCGGAATTTTGTATTCAGCGGCGGGAGCAGCGGGTTTCGACTCTTGCGCGGAGGCAGACACGACTGCTAAGAGCAACATCGACAAAACACGCAAAGTTTTTCCCATGGGAGCCTCCTACAACTTCTGCAAAAGGATGTATTGCCGGCATTCTACTCCCTGAAACCGCCAACAAGAAAGGCGATGTTTTTTGCGGTGTGCGAGGAAAGCGATGTGGAAATCAGGCGTCGGAGAGAGATTCGCCGGAGCCCAAGCCGTCATTCAGTTCGCCAACTTCGAAGATTTCTCCGCAATCGAGGCACTCGACATACTGCGTGTCGTCATCTTTAGCGATGAGCTGGGTGCGTTTGTGCTGGCAAGCGGGATCTGGCATCACAATACCGAGAAAAGCTAACTGGATTATACATCCTGGGCAATAAAATTGGGGAGCGGGACGCAAGTCTTAAGGACAATTAAGGTATGCACACGGAGAAAAAGCGTCATAACAGACAAAGGCTCGAGCGCAGGCGGTGCTAGAGTTGACAAATAAGCCGTTTGACACTATCAGTCTGTTTGCAATTGCGTGTAGCGAGGCGCAAGTGACAGTGGAACTGAGCACAACTCAGAAGCGACTGGGAACGGCACTGTTTTACGGAATTCTGATCATACTCGCCTACCTGGTGTATCTGGTCTTTCAGCCGTTTCTAGCTCCCCTCGCCTGGGCCATGGTGATGGCAGTGGTGGCGTATCCGGTTTATGCACGCCTGGCTCGGAAGTGGGGGCGCATGATGGCCGCTACGGTGAGCACGTTAGGCGTGACATTAATTATCATCGTACCCACGATACTTGTTACCGGCGCGTTTATACGGCAAGGCGTGGAAGCCATTCAAGTAGTGCAACAGCAAATTCAGAGTGGACATTTTGCCTGGGTGAACGATTTGTGGCTCCGCATTCAAGAGAAGTTTCCAGACGCGAACCCAAGCGATCTGACCACGGTAATCCATCGTTATGCGGATGCGGGCGCTGCGTATCTTGCTACGCGCGTGGGAACGGTTTTGCGCAACACGGCGGTGTTTTTATTCGATCTGACCGTCATCATTCTATCGATGTTCTATTTCTTTCGCGACGGCGACGCGATCGTGGCGCGTTTGCGCCAGGTACTTCCATTCGAGAAAGCCCATCGCGATCGGATGATTGACGACGCGCGAGAATTAATTTTTGCGAGCGTTACCTCCAGCTTGGTTGCGGCGGTCGCGCACGGCGTATTGGGTGGACTGGCCTTTGGATTAACCGGAATTCACGCTCCGATTTTCTGGGGCGTGATGATGGGGTTTTTCTCCCTGGTCCCGGTGGTCGGCTCGGCTCTGATATGGGTGCCAGCGGCGATCAGCTTGATGGCCAACGGACATATTGGAATGGGAATCGTTCTGATGATTTTTTGCGGCGTGATCGTAGGACTGGTCGACAACATTATTCGTCCATGGATGATCAGCGGCCGCGCGCAGATGGGCGGCTTGGTGGTGTTTATCAGCGTTCTGGGCGGGATCAGCGTCTTTGGAATGCTCGGAGTGGTGCTCGGGCCGATTGTGGTTGCGGCGGGGGCTAGTATGCTGGACCTCTACGCGCCGGGCGCTGTTGTTAGAAACACGAAGCCCAAACCGGGTGGGAACAAATTAGACGGCGTGTTAGAGTAGCGGCCTTCGGAAACGGGATGAAGAAAAATTCCAATCCAAAACACGCGAGTTTGCCGCCGGAAAAATTGCGATGGCATTGCGATCCCGCGCGAATTCCGTTTGAGACCACGGTGGAAGTAGAGCCCTCCAGCGGGGATACCGGGCAGAACCGCGCGTTGCGCGCCCTGCGTATGGGCGTGGAGCTCACCGCGCCGGGTTACAATCTTTTTGTCTGTGGGCTTTCCGGCACTAGCCGCGGCGGAATGATTGTGCGCTTAATTGAGGACATGCATCCCAAAAGCGAGATCGCTCCGGACCGCTGCTACGTAAACAATTTCAAAAACAACGATCGTCCACGCCTGCTGACCTTAACTCGGGGACAAGCAAACGCATTCAAGAAGGAAGTGGAAACCGGCATCGATTTTTTGCGGCGCCGCATTCCACAGGTGTTCGAGGGCGAACCGTTCCAGCGTCAGAAAACGCGCATTGTGGAGCGTTTTACTTTGCGTGAAAAAGAGTTGATGGACGATTTCACTCGCCGTATCGCGCGGGAGCAGTTTGCTCTGGGACGCATGCAGGTCGGCGCTGTTGCGCTGCCAGAGATTTTTCCAGTGATCGAAGGCGCCATGGTGCCCATCGAGGAAATCCCCAAGCTAGTGCAGGATGGAAAGCTCGAGAGCCCGGCCGCCGAAGAACTGGAGCGCAAGTACGACCAGTTCCGCCAAGAGTTCACGGTGGTCTATCGCAAAACGCTTTCGCTTTCGCGCGAACTGGCAAGCGAAATGAGTTATCTGGAACAAGAAGCCGCGTCAGTCCTGGTTGATGGCGTGATCGAGGAGCTGAAGGAGAAATATCCGAGTACCCAGATTTCCGAGTATCTGGAGGAGGTGCGCCATCACATTCTGGATAATCTCGAACCCTTCAAGGAGCGCGAAGGTGAGGAAGAGCAACCTCCCTCGGAGGGCGGCGGTGGGGCACGCGTGGAACGCACGGACCGCGACCCATTTCGCGTGTATGGCGTAAATGTGATTCTGGCGCACGGCGAAAGCGAGAAATGTCCGGTAGTTTTCGAGACCATCCCGACTTACGCAAATCTGTTTGGAACCATTCATCGTAGCTACGATACTCGTGGCGGATGGAGTTCGGACTTCATGGACTTGCGGGGCGGTTCGTTGCTGCGAGCGGACGGCGGTTATCTAGTGATGTACGCGTTGGATGCGCTCACGGAGACGGGCGTCTGGCGCACTCTGAAGCGAACGCTCAATCATGGAAAACTTGAGATCCAGCCAGTGGACGTATTTTTTCCCTTCAGCACGGCCGCGCTGAAGCCGGAGCCGATCGACATACATGTGAAGATCATTTTGATCGGCGACCGCGATATGTACGAGCTGCTTTACGATTTCGAAGAAGACTTCCGCAAGATTTTCAAAGTGCGCGTGGAATTCGACGAAGAAATGGCCTGGAGCGATGAAATCATTCGCGAGTATGCCGGGCGGCTGCGCAAGATTTGCAATGATGAAGGCCTTTACCCGTTCGACCGCACCGCCTTTGCGTCGATTCTGGAGCACGGCGTTCGGCTGGCGGGCCGCAGAGGAAAAATCACCGCGCGCTTTTTCGACCTCGCGGACTTAGCTCGCGAGGCTTGTTATGTGGCGCGAAATGAAAAGCAGTCGGTGGTTACCGCGGAACATGTGCGCAAAGCGTTGGACGCCAAAGTGGAGCGGCACAATCTGACCGAAACGAAAATTCGCGAAATGATCGACCAGAATTTGCTGTTTATCGATACAACAGGAACTCGCGTGGGACAGGTGAATGGATTGAGCGTGATCGAAATCGGCGGTTATCCGTTTGGCAAACCTGTACGCATTACTGCCACGGCATCGCTCGGTAAAGCGGGGATTGTCAACATCGAGCGCGAGTCGAACTTGAGCGGTCGCTTCCACGATAAGGGCGTGCAGATTATCTCCGGCTATCTGCGGCGCACGTTCGCGCAGGATAAACCGCTGTCGCTTTCTGCGAGCCTTTGCTTCGAGCAATCTTATTCAGGTGTAGATGGGGACAGCGCTAGTTCGGCTGAGGTTTATGCTTTGCTGTCTGCGCTGGCGGAACTTCCGATTAGACAGGAGCTGGCCGTGACCGGCTCGGTAAATCAACATGGCGACATTCAACCAATCGGAGGCGTGAATCAAAAAATCGAAGGATTTTACGATGTCTGCAAATTGAAAGGTTTGACTGGAAAACAAGGAGTGCTCATTCCGGCGGAGAATGTGGACGATTTAATGTTGCGTGACGAGGTAATCGAAGCTGTGTCCAAGGGACAGTTTCATATCTATCCGGTGGGAACTGTCGAGCAAGGCATCGAAATACTTACAGGCGTGGATGCGGGCAAGCGGAAATCTGGCGGAAAATTTGGACCCGGAAGCGTATTTGGCAAGGTAGATTCCCGGTTACACGCGATAGCCCATGCCATGCGGAAATTCCACTAACGACAAACCCACGAGACGATTAAAAATTAAGAATTTGAATTCTGCAGGTTAGACCAAGCGCTTCATTTCAATTACCACTTCCTGAGTTTCCCCGTTTCGCTCGATAGCAAGTTTGTATTTATGGCCAACTTGGCGAAACAGATCGCGCACAGCACTCAGCGTGATGTCGGCGGCCGGCTCTCCATCGATTCCAGCGATGATGTCACCCTCGTGGATTCCCGCCGCAGCGCCAGGACTGCCAAGCTGAACGCGCACGATTTCGAAGGTCCTGAGGTTTGTGCCTTTTGCGACAATGGACAAACCGCTCATGTCTTCTTCTGCAAATTTATTGAAGTCCAAATTTGGATCGAGAATCATGCGTTGATGTGGAAGATCAAAAACCACCGTAAACCGTCGAAGGAACCCAGCGCCAATGGTACCCGCAAGATCTGGGTCACTACCCTTGGCTGGGCTCGCTTGAGAAAAGGCCGCTACCGGTTCCTCCACCACGTAGGGGCCGAGCTGAAATATCTTCAAGCGGCCCAGAAAGATTTTTGCGCCGCCATCGAGATCCGGATACGAGTGGACAACAGTTTTGAAATGTACTGACGAAAAACGGTGAGCTTCGGTGTAGGCACTGGAAAACACGATAGCGGCATCGAGCGCGGTATTCACTTCAAAATTGGCTTCCAACGATTTATGGCCGGAAAGTTCGAACTTTGCCCGAATCAGCGGTGTGACGCCGGCAAACGTTAGCGGGAAAGTTTTGCCCGGACCGGAATACGTGAAAGTTGCGGGATCGTATAGCTGAACGGTCTGCCGAAGATAATTGACCACCACTACCAGACGGTTGAAAAAATCTGCCCCGAGAGTTCCGTAATACGGTATGCCCATCTGCAAGCCGAAATCTTTTTTGCCGACTACAGAAAGCACGCGCATGGGCAGCTCCACACCCGGAAGAGCGAGGACACAATTTGGTACGGCGGCTCCGGCGTTCGCAGAAGCTGATGCATTGGGCGCGGAGCTTGGGTCAACCGATGTCGTGGTAGCGCTAGAATCCAATTCGAAAAGCAAGGGTTTGCCCTGATCAATTCTAACGGGCAGAAAAATAAGATTGCCAATAAATGCGGCGGGGTTCTGCGCGGCATTGCCGCCATAGGCGAACCGAGCTGGAGCGGTATTTTCTTGTACAGCCGGTGCGGGCGATTGGCCCGGCGACGAGGCCTGCAGAGCGAAGATAAAGGCGGCGAAGATGAAAACGATCAGAAATGCGTGGCGGCGCATTCAATTTCCCCGTCGTTGAGTGTTCTGCGGCCCGGAAGACCGGCTACTGAAGATAATAATCAAAGTAAATTCCGCCCGAATCTTTCCACCATCCATTCGCACTTGCTTTCAGATGGCGATTGACTAATCCGGGTTTTATGAGGCGCAGCAATTCCGCGCTGGGAGGATTGTTCTGGTTCGATTGTTTGGCCGATTCCATCTGCTCGATAAAACGAGCAATAATTTTATCCCACGGAATCCTCGTTAGGTCGGAGCCCCCGATACCGGAGAGCTTTTCCGGAAGCAGCGATCGCAAGCGGACGAATTCGGGATCGGTAACAACAGAATTTGCTGAAGATGTCCCGCCAGACGTTTTGCCGCTAATTCGCGCCACCGCGTCACGAACCATTGCTTTCCGCGGCCCCATGATGATGAATTGCGGAGTTACCGCGACATAATAAAGACTACGGCGCTGTTGACCAGTTTCGGGATCCTTAAAGGGATAGGAAAAATCCAAATAAGTGGTGTCCCCCGAAGTGACCTCTGCCGCGATCATTTTCGCAAAAGCGGCCCGCAGGAGCCGTAGCACATCCTGCGGCTTCTGAATGGTGAACGAATAGAGTTGTTGCGATTCGCCATCTTCCGCGAACGAAATGCGATCGCCAAACTCTCCGGTAAAAAGCTGCAGCGCATCGGAAATGGATATCCCAAGGAATCCTTGGGCCATGGCTTCGGCGCCGAGCAGTCCCGCCGATTGCTGCGGAGTCATAGCTGCAACCGCACCTGTGCGAATCATTTGATATAGCGCACCAAAGTCAAATTTGGAAATACTGAAATACGGGCCGGCCCCGACAATTGGTTGGGTCTGGAATGTCGTGGTGCTTGCTCCGGCGATATCGAAGAAGCTTCCGGCGGAAGTGTCTCCGAGGATCGCGCCGTGAGCGCGCGTTGCGTCGCCGGCGAAGCTGATGCCTCCGCCAGCCACATGAATTTTCTCCAGGTGCACGCTGCGGATGAACTTCGCCATCGGCTGATCTTTCTGGTCCGCTGGGATCCATTTATCCGGATCGGGCAGGTGGACAAAATATTCCACGGCTGCATCTTTTCCGATGTAAGGACGGATGGCCTGATATTCCGGCAGGTCCATGACCGATGAGTTTGGTTTCGCGGAGGAACCGAAGCGAGTCACCAGATCCTCGATGGCATCTTTCTGGGTCGTGGCCAGAAAATAATTTCCAGCGCGCGTGCTGTAGGTGGTGTTTGGGTTCGAAGCGTCGTTCGGATTTTCGGTTCTGACTTCGATGGTGCTGCCGCCGAAAACATATGTGGAAATTGCCGGCTTGGTTTTGCTGCTTGCTTGCGCCAAAACTTTCAGCTTCAGGACTAGATCGGATTTTCCAGTGGCGTCGTACACGAAAAACAGGCTGGCCAGGTGCGATGGGTTACCGGGGCCTACACCCGAAGCTTGCGGACTTGCTATGAAGCCGAACGCCGCAGGGTTATCCAGTAACGAAATGAGGTCGGCCAGTTTCAAAGCGGGCGCGGTGGAACTGTTCTTTTGCTCCCACTGAAGAAAGTTTTTTGCTAGCGCCTGACGAACTGGTTCGAAATCGGGATCTTCGAGGAGCTGAAGAACATGATTTTTCTTATCGGCGTCTCCGAGAAATGATTTGCCGCGCCATTGCATATAAAACAGAGTGCTCTGGGGCAACCACTCGGAAAGGGCAGGAGTTTGCGCGAATAGCGGACTTACGGCAAAAAAGCAAAGAAGAAACACGCCAGCGAATGCACGGCCAATCGAATAGTCACAGAGACGCGCTAGAGGGGCACGCCACCTTCCAATAAAACTGAATCGTTTCGCATTCACGCGAATATCCCCCATTTTGCGTAGATTGCGGCGAAGCACGGCGACAACTTATCGATTGTCGATCTTATTTCCCCGGCGGCGCACTGGAAGACGAGCCTGCTGGCATGGCGGCCGGTGGAGCAGATCGCGCTGACTTGGGAGTGCTCAAATATCCCTTGGCTTGATCCTTAGATAGATCGAACACAACGATTTCGTAAGGGGCGCGAGCGCCGCGAACGTAAAACTGAATAGGTTCACCAACGGTCTTGTCTTTCTTCTCGATGCTCTTGTCGTCAGCCACGACATTAAGCGTGTACTTGAAACGCTTGGTATCAACCTTGCGGAGGAGTACCTGGATGGGCCCAACGTGCTCGGGTCCCTTGGAATTTTTATTGAGGCTGAATTCAAAGATATCGCGCTCACCGAGGCGCTTGAGCTCTTCCACTTCGTCATGATTACGCGCGATCAAACCGCTTTGCACGCCTAAATCGCCAATGGTGCTCTGCAGCTTGCTTTTGGTGCTTTCCAGGTCTGCCTTGGTTGCATCCACCTCGGTCTTGGTTCCACTCAGTTCGGTAGCTACCTGCCCAAATTTTGTGGAAGTGTCAGCTTGCACTGCACCGATTTGCTGATGAAGTTCTGCGTCGCTCTTCTGCTGATCCTTCTTGATTGATTGCGCGAGACTGCGAGCGCGCGCGAGTTCATCTTGAGTCAATCCGAGTTTTTGCGAAGTTACATCGAGCTGGCCCTTCAAGTCGGCCACGCGCGAATTCGTCTTATCGATTTGGGCGGCCAGCGCTTGGGTCTTGCGGTCGGCGTCGTCCAAACCTTTGTGGAAATTCTGACGCGCCGCGTATCCCGCGTAGAGCAAGTAACCAACCAGCGCGAAAGCGACGACGAACAGCAGCGTGACCCAGCGCGGCAGTCCCGCTTCGCTCACTTGGGTTACTTCAACGGGCGTATTCGGATTCGAACTCATCGAGCCTCCTTCTATCAGAGCGGCCCCGGCCGCTCCACATGGCACGGAATTATGGCTGACGCTGTGCCGGAAGTCTATGCCCGGCGCGGTCGCTTGTTTCTTTCTGGTGCAGGCCAGTCAGCTTGCACCGTAGTCGTTAAACCGCCGCGGGGCGTGAATTCCCCGGTCACGCGGAACCACGCTGGATGCACGGCAGCCACGAAATCCCGCAACATGCGGTTCACTGCATTTTCGTAAAAAATTCCAAGATCACGGTAGGCGAGCAAATACATTTTAATCGACTTCAGTTCCAGGCAGAGCTTTTTGGGCTCGTA
Source organism: Acidobacteriota bacterium (assembly GCA_013287135.1). Classification (GTDB taxonomy): domain Bacteria; phylum Acidobacteriota; class Terriglobia; order Acidiferrales; family UBA7541; genus Palsa-295. The sequence goes on from JABDEK010000066.1 coordinate 11,162, forward strand.
TTGGATGGTAATCGTGCCGTAGTCGGGCAAGCCGGTCTTCGGGCAAACAGAAGTGTACTCGGGGAATCGAATAGTGATTTCGTAACGCGGAAAATGATTGGGCCAGGTTTCCAGCTTGGGAAGCTTGGCAGCAATCCCGGCACGCGCATGAGCGGCAGTGTAATCGGGCATCAAAGATCCTTTCAGAGAACATTCTACACGGGCAGCGGCGCGGAACGGAATTTCTGAACAGCTCCACTTCCAGAACCTTGCTCCGCGTGAAGCTTTTATGTATTCTGCGAGCGAAAACAGGAGCAAACTGGCCCGATGATTTGTCCGCAGTGCCGTAGCACCAATGTTTTTCGATCTCACCGCGACGGCGCCCTCGATTACGCATTAAGCATATTTAGTCTGCGGCCGTGGCGCTGCCACACTTGCGATAACCGCTTTTATGCCTGGCGTGTGGCGGTAGCTTTTGAGCGATTTGTGCACTGTCCGAAGTGCGGGAATTTCGACTTAGAGCACATCTCCCGGGAGCGTGTGGAGGATGGAACTTTGCTTAGCTTGAAGCGAAGACTACGATTTCCGGCCTACCGTTGCGATCCTTGCCGCGAAAGATTTTTCAGCGTGCGATTTTTCAGACGCATACGACCATCGATGATCTCAGCGGGCGCTGAACGTCAAGTTGCAGGATAGATCGATCCTTCCTTTTCGATAGTTCCGGCGAGAAACGCTACATCTTTAAACATCGGACCTTCCCGTCAGTGAATGTCTCCGATTTGAAACCTCAGAGCTGAAATCGCGGCCGCGTAATCATACTTGGCGCTGGTTTGCGTGATTTCCGCCTGCGTCATATTCAATTGCGCCTGGCTTAACTCGATGATGGAACTGAGACCGAGTTTATAACGCTGCCGGGCGAGATCGAGAGCTTGGGTAGCCTGGTTTAGGAGCTGCTGCGTTACGGACAAACGCTCAAAGGCTGAATTGGCGTCGAGCCAGGCCCGGCGAACGTCACGCGTGACGCGATTCTGCAAGTCGCGAAGATATTGCTCTTGTGCGTGCGCTTCTGCGCTAGCTTCGGCGTGCAAAGCATTAAACTGGCGACCATTGAAGATAGGAATATTGACGTTGAAGCCAGCCGCGGCATAACGGCTTCCCAAAGGCTCCTCACGCACCGGCGTCAGTCCGGCCACACCGACTGCTGAAATTGTGGGAAACCAAAGATCGCGTTCCGCGGTTGCATAAGTTTGCGCCGAGCTGACGCCCAATCGCCCACCAATTAATTCCGGGCGGTTTTGCAAGGCTTGTGAAGTTAGCTGCGTGATGTCCGCGGGCGGAGCGGCGGGCACGGACTCGTCCGAGAGGATGAAGTCTTTTTGATCGGAATAGCCCAGGGCAACGGATAAGTCCGCGTAAGAAGCCTGTAAATTATTTTGTGCCTGGATGAGAAGTAGTTGCGCCTGGGCCAAATCCACATTTGCGAAGCTTACGTCCAGCCCGGATTTTAATTTATTTTTCTCCAGCTCAGTTATTTGATCGGAGACGAGCTGGCGATCCTTGACCGTCTCCTGCGCCACTTTCAAGACAGCTTGCGCTTTCAGAACCGCGTAATAGGCTTGATCCACTGCCAGCAAGACGTCTGCACGCGACGTGACGACGTTTTCTTCCTGCGCTTGCGCGTGTAGGCTGGCACTCTTCACGAACTCGTGCGTGCGTCCAAAGTCGGTGACCAGCTGGCCTACAGTGATGCCGTTCGAATACCTGTCGTAAATGATCGAATTGCTCAAAGAACCGGCAGCGACCCGGCTGTCTGTCTCGGATTTAACTCCGGTTAGGCTTCCGAATGCCTGCGGATAGTATGCCGAGCGAGCTTGGGTGACTTGCGCCTTAGCGGCATCCGCCGAGTATTGCGCGGCTTGAATTTGTGGATGATTCTGGATGGCAATTTTTTCGGCGTCTGCCAGCGTGAGACTTGTGGGCGTTTGCGCGAGACACGGAATCGAACACAGGGCCAAAAGAAAAAAAAAGGAATATAAGAAACGCGAGGTCATTAGTGAGCCTCCTCCGGCATAACGGCCATACTTGGGACAGCGCGTCTCTGATAAATCAGCAGGTACGCTGCGGGAACGACGAAGATGGTGAGAATAATAGAAGTAATCAATCCGCCAATGATTACGCGCGCGAGTGGAGCGTAGGCTTCGCTCCCAGTTTCGAGTTTGAAGGCCATAGGCAGAAGACCGACGACCGTGGCCAGCGAAGTCATCAGAATTGGACGAAGGCGAATGCGACAGGAATGCGCCACAGCTTCAACGAGCGAGTGCCCCTGTGAGCGAAGAACGTTTGCGAAATCAACTATGAGAATGCTGTTGGACACAACCATGCCTTGTAACATGACGATTCCCATGAGCGATTGAATGTTGAGGGTGGTCCCGGTAAATGCAAGTGTAAAAATCACGCCGACGAGTCCGGTGGGAACCGCTAGGACAATCAGAAATGGATCAATGAAAGAAGCAAACTGGGCGACAAGTATCAGATAAACCAGCAGCACGGCTAGCAGAAGCCCTATGCCAAAACTCTTGAAGGAAGATTCCATGGTGACCACGAGACCTCTGACGTTAACGCGTATGTTGGCTGGCAATTTCGTATTGGCGATAATTTTCGAAATCGCATTCGCCGGACTGCCGAGATCCTCACCGGTAGGTGCAACGTACACGTCGAATGTTCTCTGCAATTGATAGTGGTCGACTTCGGTGGGAGTTTGGATCTGCGTTACGTCGGCGACCTGATTCAGGTAGGTCGGCATTTTCAGATTCGCAGCGCGCAAGGGCATGGCTTTAAGATCTTCAATCGACTTGACCTGGTTTTCTGGATACTGCACGCTGACGAAATAGTTGTTGCCGGTTTTGGGATCAATCCAATAGCTGGGAGCGATCATGACGTCGGAAGTGAGCGCGGTAATCACATTATCCACGATCTCCTGGGGGCTAAGGCCGAGCTCGCTGGCGCGCTCGCGATTGACATTCAATTGCAACCCGGGATAGTCCATGTCTTGCGGGATGTAAACATCTGAAACCCCGGGCACCGCTTTAATTTCGCGCGCTAAGTTTTGAGCGATGTTGTTAGCGACGGTTAAATCCATGCCGCTTACCTGGACGTCTATCGGTGCAGGCATGCCTTGGTTTAGAACTGCGTCCACGAGGCCGCCGGACTGGAAGTAAGTACGCAATTGAGGAAGCTGCTTTGCGATCCGCTCACGAACGTCGTCCATATAAACGAGACTGTTTACCGAATGATCTTCTGTCAGACCGACTTGAACAGTGGCAGTGTGCATGCCGGAATTGGGAGTGAATAAAGCGGAAAGATCGGGAAACACGCCGATGTTCGAGACGATCGTGCTCAAATCCCCGGGCTTTACGACTTGGTGGACGATGTCTTCAACTTGTTTGACGTAGCCTTCCGTCACTTCAATGCGAGTCCCGGTGGGCGCCTTTACGTTGATCACGAATTGGCCGGCATCTGAACGCGGGAAAAACGCAACTCCGATAAGAGGAACCAAGAGAAAGCAGAGCAAAAAAAATCCGACGAAACCCCAGACTACGAGCCGCGGACGGTCCAGAGCGCGGCGAACCCAACGCTCGTAAAAGTTGAGCATTTGCTCGAACCGGGCATTGAATTTTTTGTGGAATCGATCACTCCAGGATTGCTTTTCGGCTTCCGCGCCTTCCCCATGCCCATGAACGGCCTTTAGAAAATAAGCGCAGAAAAGAGGGACGACGGTTACCGCATCGAAGTAAGACGCAAACAGGGCGAGGACGACGGCGAGGGCCAAGGCCGAAAACAGATACTTACTTACGCCGAACAGCAGAGTAACCGGAAAAAAAACCACGACGGCAACCAGCATGATGGCCAAAACCGGGAGCGCGACTTCATTGGCCCCGTTCACAGCGGCAGTTTTTGGATCTTCTCCCAATTCAATGTGACGGTAAACATTTTCGAGAACCACGACCGAATCGTCAATCAAACGCGAGAAAGCTAAAGCGAGACCGCTCAGCACCATGCTGTTAATGCTCTTATCTGCGGTATGGAGAATGAAAAAAGTGATCATCACGGACAAGGGAATAGAAAGAAAGACGGCTGCCGTGGCGCGAAAGCTTCCGAGAAACACCCAAATCATTATCGCTGTAAGGAAGATGCCAATGCCACCTTCGCGGAGCACCGTCGATATCGCGCCCTTGACGAAAAGAGATTGGTCGAAGACGACGTGAGTCTTGAGTTGAGGGGGAATATCGCGAAGAGTCTTGATAGCCTTTTTTATACCGTCCACCACGGCGATCGTGTTGGTATCACCGCCCTGTTTTAGGATCGGGACATAGACGGATTTCTGACCGTTGACGCGTACGATGTTGTATTGCAGAAAGGCACTATCGGTGGCTTTTCCGATATCGGATACAAACACCGACTTCTCGCCTTCGGTTTTCAGGGGGATGCCATTGATCGCGCTAGCATCGGGTACCTGTGCGTTGGTGTAAATGTTGTAGTCGAGAGGACCGATGCGCACGTCACCGGCGGGGAGAATTAGATTCGATTGATCGATGGCGCGGACGACGTCCATGGGACTGAGTTCGTGAGCCTGCAGTTTCAGCGGATCCACGTTGACCATGATTTGCCGATAACGTCCGCCGTAAGGTTGAGGAACGGTAGCACCAGGAACATTTGCGATCTGATTGCGAATGGAGAACTGCATATAATCGTGGAGCTGCGTTTCGCTCAACCCTTGACCTTCCGCGGTCAATAAACACACCGGAAGACTCGAAGCATCGACCTTCATCACTACCGGCGGAAGAGTGCCCTGGGGCAAGCGACGCAGATCGGCCATGGCCAGATTTGAGATTTCAGTTACATCTGCGTTGGCATCTGTGCCGGGCTGAAAATAAATCTTGATCAGGCTGACCCCCGCCATGGACCGTGATTCCATGTGGTCGATACCGCTACCGAGGGTAAAAAAACGCTCGAACGTGTCGGTAATGTCGGCCTCAATTTGCTGGGGAGGCATGCCGTTGTAAAACGTAGCCACCAGCACCACCGGAATCTCGATAGGGGGAAACATATCCACGGGCATTTGAACCAAAGAAGTAAGACCGAGCACACAAACAAAGAGGCAAAGGACAATAATGAAATATGGGTGGCGAAGAGAAAAAGTTGGCATGGATATCCCTTAGTCCGTCCCTGCGGGAGCAGTGACAATTTGGGGTGTCACGAGTTGGCTCACCTTGTATTGGCTTTGTTCTCCAAAAATGACCATTTCGTTTTCATTAAGACCAGACAAAACCTCCGCCTGCGTGGCGGTCTCAATGCCTAGTTTGACTTCGCGTTTTTCGACACGATTTGAAGAATTTACTATGAGCACGGTGCCTTGGCCGTTGCCCGAAGATTGAACGGCTTGGACGGGGACGCTGAGAGCTTGGGAGGCTGACCGAAGTGGAATTTTGACGGATGCGTACATTCCGGGAACCAGGCGGTAATCGGGATTGGGAACCTGAACTTCGGTATGCATGGTGCGAGTTTGGGTCTCAATCTGCCCGGACAGTCGCACAATTTTTCCCGTGAAAGTATCTTTGGCGCCGGACACATTGATGTCAACGCTATCTCCCATATGAACATCAGTGACTGCCCTTTCCGGCAGCGGAATTACGAGACGCAAAATATTGTTCTGCGACAGCTGGCACAGAGCGAGATCGCCCTTATTGGAAGAAGTGCCGGCCGGAAGCAAAGCGCCGGTGTAAGCGTAAATCTGAGTGACGACACCGTCGAACGGCGCGGTTATGCGGGAGTACGCAAACATCGCCTGATCTTTTCCAAGCGCGGCTTTGGCCGCCAGCAGTCCCTGTTCGGCAGCGGAGACCGCGTCTTTTGCGGAAGAAACGCCCGCGTTGGCTTCCAAGTCTTTACCCTGCGCGGTGTCAATCTCTTCCTGAGCCACAAGCTCGGGACGCGACTTCTGCACATCGGCAAGCCGTGTGTAAGTAATGTGGGCGACGTTGTAAGCGGATTGCGCTCGATTGAGTTCTTCGCGAGAGCGTGAAAGATCCTGATCACTTCGCCGGGCGCTGGCCTCATCCTGCTGCAGCTGTTGTTGTAATTCAGGGATTTCGAGCTCAGCGAGGATTTGGCCTTCCTTGACGTGGGTGCCCCAATCCACATAGAGCTTTTTGATATACCCGGAAACTTTTGCGTAGACTTCAATTTCCTGCAGGGGCTGGAACTCGGAAGCGATCTCAAGCTCGTTATTCAGATCGCGACGAACGACTTTCACCACCGGAGCGGTAGGAGCGTGCGCGGCATCCTCGGCTTCCGCTTTACGGTCTCCGCCGCAACCGGATACGAGAATCCCGAAAAGTCCTGCCGCAACCAGTAGCGCTGCGCGAAAACGTCTTTCACTTTTTTTCATTTCTTCACTCGAAGATATTTGAAGTTTCATTTGTTTGGTAATTTCGTTGAATTAGACTCCATGCTCTGGAGCGTTTCATTCAGTTTTGCAACTGTGAAATCCTTGGAGTGGCATAGTTCGACAAGGGCCTTCCTCTTCCGTAAGATGTCGTGCGCGACTGAAGCGACGCGTGCGGCTATACCGCGTGGAATGGTTTGAACCCCGTGCATGTCTCCTTGAATCAAGTCACCCGGGTTGATCTTTAGTCCGCCCAGCTCGACACTACCTCCGAAATCAAAAACGTGTGCGTAACCATGTGACATCGATACATTGCCTCCAAACATTTGAAATCCAGAGGCATGCACAGCAGGAAGATCGCGTACGGCGCCGTTCGTTACGAGACCAGCACATCCCAGGGCGAGCAGGATGTTCGCGTGAACCTCGCCTACGAAGGCGCCCAAGCCCGGCTGGGAATCCGTATCCTGGATGACTACGACCCGAGGTTCTGGAATCATGCTGATATATTGCCACCAGTCAGGCCGGGCGTAATAACTGTGCCCTTCCATCGGCGGATCGGCCGTCCGAATTCTTGCCGTAGCCGCGTACCCAACTAACGGCGGAAACTCTGGAAATATAGAACGAATGCTGGAGCTCGCAAAGCCCGTGTTTCGCAAACGGACATCGAATGTCTCAATCGCGCTTGCAACCACACACGTGCTCAGCTTGCGGAACTCACCCAGCAGTTCGGGAGAAAGAGATTCCGGATTCATGGCAACTCCTCTCGCAGAAATAGCCCACGATGAACTTGGCCTAAAGGCACCCGAGGTAACTTAACAATTTAGTTTGGGTTTAGAAACGAAGTACTTCTTCTAACAGAATGGGGATGGAGGGGAGCGATGCTGGACAGAAACCGTGATCCCCACCGAGGGAAAGGGTAGGTCCGCTTCTTCTTTTGTAGCGTGCCGGTTAAGAATTTCAGCTTTTGGCGGGAATACCTTTGCAACCGGCGATAGGCGTTCTCGCTGAACAACGACACGAGATGGAGCTGCTTTCATCTTAGTGGCGATATTCACATAGTGCGTTGGATTTGATTTGGGAAAATACTGGCTATTTTTGGCAAGCGTCGATAACGCTGCTACCGCAAACAGCAGTATCAAGACTGACGCATTTAAAAGGCTGAGTTTGACTAACTTACTTCTCATCAGCTGAGCAACCCTGCCTTCAAACACACACTGCTTAAGATGCCTACTCCCCAATTATGTCCGGGCCCGGAATTGAAAGCAACAGCACAAAAAAATACGGGACGCCCGTTGCAATAGGCGTCCCGCGTCTTCGATTCACGTTCCCTGCGTGCGCTTAGGGAAGGACGTAGCGAAGATCTATATATTGGAGAAATGCGTGAGCGTTTCTGGGAGCCGAACCCGACACGGACCACGGGGTACGCTCCACCCAGGAAGACTGCGTGATGAATTGCAGCTTCCCGTGGTTTGGAGTTCCCCAGATCGTCTTGGTAATCCCAAAGGTGGCTTCCTGAAACGATTTGTTGTTGGTGTTGGCCGAGCCCGGGAATCCAAAACCAGTGCAGAAAAAGCCGGACACGCCGAGGCAAGAAGGAGCCGGTGTCGCGGTGGTTGCGACAGCGCCGCCGAAATTACGCTGGAAGTACGCACCGCTGTAGTAAGCGTCAAACTCGAAGCGGGGTGTCATCTGATATTCGAATCCAGCGACTCCCGACCCGGAATGAATTGGTGAAAGTTCGCCGTCGGCTTTGACGATGGCATCCGGGCCGAGAGCTCCGATGTAACGGCCGTTGCCGGCGCCGTAAAAGGTGTTGGCAATCAAACGAAAATTGTGAAACGCCTCAAAACTGGCATTCAGCGAACCAGAGCCTTCCGTTATGGAGTTCGTATCAGAAGGTGTTGCAAGGTTGTTGAACACCTTGAAGCTACGAATCAGCCCGGCGGCTTCTAGATGCAACGCGTGATCGTGGAGCTTCCAGTCGAATGCACTCTTCACGATAATGTCGGGGTGCACGTTGGGAATCGCGGGATTGGACGCTGCGCCTGTTCCGTTGGACGCGCCACTGCCGTTGTCGAATTGCCCTGAGAAGAACGAGCTCGGAAAAACGACAGAGGTCGGTGCGTATTGTTGCGGATTTTCAAGAGCCACGGCGAAGGACCACCAATCCGTCGGATGATAGATGACGCGGAAAGCCGCCTGACGTGAGTACACGAGGCCGGCAACGTAGTTCGTATCTAAGCGGTATCCGGTGAAAACATCCGATGGCATAGACGAAAGTCCAACGCGGTTTGGCGTCAATAGCGACCATGTTTGACCCCCGATCACTTCCCAGTTGCCATGCTTAATATCGGCAAAGGCCAAACGCAAACGGAAGGTACCGCTGTTTGTGCTGGTATAAGCGTTAGGGGGTTGGAAGCCGTTGAAATCGGATTCTACGTAGCCCAGTACGCGTGTGGAGTCGTTGACGTTTGCTTCAACTTTCATGTTTAGGCGAGATGTTTGTGCCGTAGCGCGGAATTCAGTTAAGCCGGCTTGCGGTTCCTGGTTGTTAAATGGAATAGATCCGAAGGTGGTTCCGGTTCCGCTGCCGATATCGCTGCTTCGGAAAATGCCGGTAATGTCGGCCCAGCCCCCGGGGGTAAATTCAGCGGCGCCTATTCTCCAGGACAACGGAGAAGGTGCCTGCTCGCCAGGTTTCTGCGTACCCCCCGACTGAGGCGGATTTGGCGAGGCCATTGCGGCAGAGATAGGTTGCGCCGAGCTCGGGGATGCATCAGCGAGGGTTCCGGTGGCTGATCCGACAACCGAGATGGCGCCGGATCCAGAACTGGTTGCCAACGCTACTGGCTGCCCTTGGCCGACGTGCAATTGGCTCTCGAGCTGCGCAATTCTAGCTTGTTGCGTTTGAAGAAGCGCCTGCTGCTCGCTGAGCGCTTCCCTCAGTTGTTGAATTTCGCCTTCCACCGCTGAAGCAGGTGCGAGTGTTGCCTTCGAAACTTCCGTTGAGGAGGGCGTTTTGTCGCCATCTTTCTTGGGAGTGTCGCTCTCTTTGTTTGCTGTGTCGGCAGTTTTACCTGCTGCTTTGTCGTCGCCCGCCCACGCAGATTGAGTGCTCGAGAACGCCAAAAACATCAACAACATTATGGCGGCAGTAACCGCCGTTCTTATTTTTGACATCAAGATTCTCCTCTATTTTTTGGCTTCAACTTCCAGAAGACTGGTCAGCTGGCCGAAATCGAGCCGTCACCTCCCCGGGGAAAGGGGTCGGGATGAAAATATTTTTGCTATTCAAGCTTTGCGGCGAATTTTTTCTGTCTTCTGAATTTCGATAAGTTTGCCGTCATGAATGGTCAGAACAATTGAGCCGTACCGAATCGTTCGAAGGGCCTCCAGCAAATCATGGATTAAGTCCCGTTCTTCGCGAGACAAATCGAGCTGCGCGACGAAGTCTGACCTTAAGTTCATTCGTGCCTCGGCGTTAAAGCCTAGTAAGTCCATTACGCCCATAATGTCTATAGGTTTAGTAGACTTTCCGAATTACATTGCACGCAACATGCCAGCTGAATCATTTCTTAAGCTGTAGGAAAGATTTGCTGTGAACCTTTCTAACTATATGAGGTGGAAAGGTTTACGGCGGTAACGGTTTCTAAGGTATCAGCTTCCGAGCGATGTCTGTGGATCGGCGGGAGAAAGACTTTGCATACTTTCGCAAATATCGTTGCACTGTGGTCTCTTGTTAAAACGCCGTGGTTATCATTGGACGAGAGAGCGATCCACGGCGTAAGACGGCGAAGAAAAAACGCGGGAAGGCGATTTTACACCTCCCCGCGCTCCTCTTGATTCTAAGGCAGGTAATAACGGAACGACGTGAAGATCATATTGTCGATTCCGTGTGGCGTGGAGGAAACGCCGGAGGTGGCGCTAGCGCCAGACCAGGCATTCCGGGTGATATAAGAATACTGGGGACCCCACTGGATGCGGCCCTTTTCTCCGTTGTAAACTCGATACCAGAACCCAATGGTGCCTTCGATGAGGACCCGGGTGTCGCCAGCGCAGTTTGCGAGCGCCCCAGGTATAAATCCATTGGAGCCGAGCACGGCGGTGGTATTGATGGTGCCGCCTGGCGGCGCGATGGGAAGTGTTTCGACGGAGCAGCCATCGTTTCTGAAAGCAGGGGACCCATAGCCCGCCGTTCCACCCTTGGTAGTAACGAGGTTGGTGAAGGCATAAGACGCGCGGCTGGCATATTCTCCCCCTGCGTACATGTAAACATCCAACTTCGGTGTGGGGTGAAATTCGAGCGTGCCGAGCGCCTGATAGCTCCTGAGCAACGCAAGCGTACCGTCGGGACGTACGGTTGAGTCGGGCAGTTGGCCGGTGCCGTATCGACCGATTCCGCTTCCACCGAGGAAGTGGACACCGGCGTCGAGCTTCTTGTGAAACAGCGGCACGCGCGCGTTTGCACCAATGCCACCACCGGTTCTGCCGTTGTTAAAGGCCGCCGAGGTGGGGCTGGTGGAACCTGTAAGTGCACACGTTGTGGCCGGGATCGCAGCCGGTAGATTCGCGGGATCTTCGCCAGGCAATGTTGGGAAGGTGAATCCTCCATTGGCGTAGTAGCAGGGGAAGATACGATCTCGGAAAGTGGAAACCAATCCGAAGAGTTCGTAGTGTCCCCAGCCTGGATCTAAGGCAGCCTTAAACACAAAGTCCGGCGTCTTGTTGTACGCGTAAGTACCGGTCGGATTGTAAACTCCACCGCTCACGCCCGGAGCGCCAACCAGAAAATTGTTAAAGGTTGAAGTGGTCAAGGTCGAAGTGGTAACACCACCCACGTTCGCATTCGTTGTGCTAAGAGTAGTAATTGTTGGATTTCCATGGACCGTCACCGTCGTTGCGGATTCCTCCACCGAAGCTGCCAGGGTGAATTTATCAGCAAAAGTCTTGGCTACGCGGAATCCGTACTGCCGCGCCCAGCTAAAGCCCACGGTATAAGCGGGGTCTATGGTCAGAGGCGTAGCTTCCGTACGGTTATCCACAGCCTTCTTCGTTTCGGTGATTAGACTCCACATCTGACCGCCGGTAATAGTCCAACCATCATCAAACTTGGCTTGGCCCCATCCTTGACGAAGGCGGAGGGTGTAGCTATTGCTCTCATTGTCATTCGAAGTAATCCCGGACGAGAGGAAGTCAGTCTCGACGTAGCCGCTGAGTTTCACGGTGGCGAGTCTTCCTTCCGCTAACATACTGAGACGCGACTGGCGAGCGCTGGCGTTGAATTCCGTTGTCTGGCCTCCCGAATTGCCTGGGAACGGAACGCTATTGAACGGAGTGTTGATATCCGCACCGATCGCTTTGTTGCGGAAAACCGTTTCAGCCGCCAGGAATCCGCCCGGAGTAATGGTGATGCCTTTGAAGTGAATTGCTATTGGCGATTCACCGCCGGCCTGACCTTCGGCTCTGCCGCTGGAAGTTGGGACGCCAGCCACCGGCACGGAAGCAACACCGGCCGTGTGGCTATCCGGCGCGTAGCCATTTGCGGAAGCGGCAAAGGCTTCAGAAGAACCATTTGAGCTGGAACTGGAACTGACTTCGCTTTCCAGCAGCTGCATTCTGTGTTGTTGTTCTTTCAGTTGCTCACTCTGGGCCTGCAGCAGTTTGGATTGAGACTCGATGAGCTCGCGGAGTTGCTGAATTTCATTTTCCAGACTGGAAGGGGTCGCTGATGCTGCGTTTGTCTTTGACGAGTTCGCTGTGTTTGCGTTCGCGTCTGCAGTCTTGTCCTTTGCCGTGGTGGCGGAAGTGTCGGTGGCTTTGGGTGTAGTGGTATCCTTGCCGTCTCCCGGTTTATCAGTTCCTGCCATCGCCGGCGATACAATCAGGCCGAGTGCTACAAGCCAGGTTACAAATACTCGCATTCCTTCCTCCTTAGTTTTTGACTGCCAGTCCGTTTTTGGATTGCCGTAAGGTGATCCGGCTACAGAATTTGAGGGCTGGGTTCTGACCCAAACCTGCGAAACCGTCCCCTTGTAGGATCTGGCTTCACCTCAGCAGCGAA
>JABDEK010000067.1 GCA_013287135.1 Acidobacteriota bacterium
GGGAGTACGCGGCACCCTTGATATTCCAGACTTTGAAGTGGTGTGAAGTAAACACAATGTGCATGTGACTTCGCGATTTAATGCGAGTGTGAACGGGACGAATGGCGACGTCTTTCTGAAGCAGGTTGAAACTTCATTCTTGCAAACGTCGGTTGCGGCTTCCGGCAGCGTGGCGGGGAAAGCGGGGCAAGACGGGAAAACAACTTCGGTGGACGTGGAACTGAACAACGGGCGAATTCAAGACTTGTTGGTGTTGCTCGCCGCGACGAAGCATGCGCCCATGAATGGCGCGATTAGTTTCAAAGCGCATGTGACGATACTGCCGCTGGGACGTCCGTTTCTGAAAGAGTTGCTGATGCGCGGAGATTTTGGCGTGGAACAAGCTGCGTTCAGGAAGCCCAGCAGGCAGGAACAGGTGGATGAGTTGAGCGAACGCGCGCGTGGCGAAAAAAAAGGTAAGGACAAAGGCAAAGATCAAAGTAAAGAACAGGATAAAGACCAGAGCAAAAACGCCAGTAATGCGAATGCGGACTCTGGCAGAGACGATTTGGAGAACATCGTGATGAATTTACGCGGGCATTTAGAGCTGCGCGACGGAGTAGCTACGTTTTCGGATCTGGCCTTTGATGTGCCGGGAGCCTCGGCGCGTATGAACGGAACTTATAACCTGGAGAATGAACAAATCGACTTTCACGGAACGTTGAAAACAGCAGCGGAGCTTTCGCAAGACACTACCGGAATCAAATCAGCACTGCTGAAACCGCTGAATCCTTTGTTCAAGCGAAAGAAGGCGGGGGCGGACATTCCGGTGAAGATGACCGGAACATATCATGACCCGAGATTCGGATTTGATGTGGCCGGGGCGTTGAAGTAGGGAGCGTATAGCCAATCGGGGCTTGGTTTTCAGCGGGCTGCACATGGAATTAACGGGGATTATAACGGGAGTCTTGTATAGCGGAAGGGGTGCCATGCGAGTAGGCTTGCGAAGATTTTAGTAACCAGGAGGATTCTATGTTGGCCGCAATCGGCGCAGTATTACTCATTTTGTGGCTGTTGGGGTTTCTGGCCTTTCACGTGACGGTGGGATTCATTCACATACTTCTGGTGATCGGAATCATCATGATCATCATGCATTTCGTTCGCGGCAGCAGCCCGGCTTAAACAATCGGAATTAGTTAAGCCAAGCTGGAGCTTGGCCGGCGAGGGAATTGATTCGAAAGCCCGCGGGCGCATGCGCGTCTGCGGGCTTTCTTCATTTGGGACTTGCACGCCTGTCAGAACCTCCATGGGTGAGTCACCAATCCGGACGGTCCTTGTGAAAGCGCATGCGGATCGGACGTAGCTCCTCCGGCTGCCAGCCGTGTTCCGGGCATTCCAATCTAAGGGGAAATTGCTTCGCGCCGGGCACCGGTTTCAGTACCAGCGTGACGCCGCATTTCAGACAGACAGGTAAAGCTGTTACTTTCTCTGACAACTGTAGACCCTAACCTCAGAGCTTTGACTTAGAGACGTCGCGCTGTTCAGCGCCTCCAATACTTTGCTTGTATATTCATTTCTTAGCTACTGGTAAATCGCATACGATTCTCCCTGTATTTTGTTACGGTAACTTCATGGAACTGCGAACCACGCGTGCATCGCGATGACGCTGAGGAGTGAAGCCAGCAGTGCAGCCGGCATCGCTATTAAGCCAACTTTTAGAAAACTCCAGAAGCTGACATCAATCTTTTCTTTGCGCAACGCGATGAGCCAAAGAATGGTCGCGAGCGAGCCGGTTATGGAGAGGTTTGGCCCGAGATCGACGCCGATCATTGCCGCGCTGGTAAGCAGTCCCTTGGTGTGAGCAGCTTGCAGCGTGCTGCCGGCAATCAGGCCGAGCGGGAGATTATTTACGAGGTTGTTGGCTACGCCGACGACGAAGCCGGTGATGAGCGCTCCGACGGCGGGCCCGCGCGCTTGTACCCAGAGCAGCCACGCCTGGGTCTGTTTCATGGCGCCGATACTTTCCACGGCATCCACCAATACGAAGAGTCCGGCGACCAGGGCCAGAGTGCTCCAACTAATTTCGCGAACGAGGGGAAGCGGATGGCTTCGTGATTTGAGGGAAACGATGGCGGTTACGACGAGGGCGGTCCCGCACGTTGGCAGACCCAAATCCCAATCCAGACCCGAAGCAATTAGGAGCACAACAGCGGTCGCCACCAGTCCGCCGAGCACGAGCTTTCCATCGTGGTTCAGCGAGTGCTTTTCAACGTCGCGTTCGATAACTCCGTGAAGTTGTTTGCGGAAAATCCAACGGAGCACTAAAAACGTAGTCACGATGGAAAGAACGGAAGGGACGCCGAACCATAAGAGCCAACGTCCAAGCGGTGGCATCTGGTTGTGAAAAACGACGAGATTGGCTGGGTTGGAAATTGGGAGGACGAAGGATGCGGCGTTGGCGATGAACGCACACACAAAAAGATACGGCAAAGGTTCCACTTTAGCCTTGCGCACAGCGACCAAAATCGCTGGCGTGAGGACGACGGCGGTTGCATCGTTGGACATGAAAATCGTAACGACGGCGCCCACGATGTAAACGAGAAGAAACAAGCGAGAGTAGGAACCCTTCGCGCTTCGTACGGCGGCCGACGATAGCCAATCGAAGACACCATGTTCGCGGGCAAGTTCGGAGAGCAACATCATGCCGATGAGGAAAAGATAGACATCTGTTCCGTTTGCGGCGGCCCGGCCTGCCAGCTTCAACGGAATCAATTGAAGAAGCAGAAGCAGAAAAACTCCGGCGCCGATCCAATACACTTCGGGAATACCTCGTGGGCGGATCAACATCAGCAGAATGCTGACGGCGACGATGAGCCCTAGCAGGAGATGCGCAAGAGAAGGAGAGAGCATTTACCAGTTTCTGCCGTTTGGGTTTGGGCCGAATTTGGTGCTTCTCATCGTTTCCGATAGTGCGCAATAAGAAAGGATGCACCAACGACCCCATGGTGACCGACTGTTTTTTTATGAAGGCTCGCGGCGTCCCGTTCGTTGTGTGGAACGTGCGACGGAATCTTAAGAAACAAGCGGAAGCGCAAGGCACTTCTTAAGAATCAGGGGGCACCAGCGCATGGTGCGTGTGGCGCTGGTATCAAACAGAGGGAGGGTGGTCAGTGATCTTCATATGAGGACCACTGACCACTGCCGGTTTACTCTGACATTTTTGCGACGTGGACATCGAACCCTGTTTTCGGCAGCAAGGAAGTGAGGGCGAATGCCTTGAAGCCGTTGCCGTCGATTTCGGTGTGACGGAAGACTCCAGGCTCGCTCTCGATGGTTTCCCGGCGGCCTTGCATATCGTCGAGGAAAGACTCCGCTTCGGACATGCTGGCCTTTCCGCCTTTGGTCTGCGTCACTACAGCTTCTGAGGCGTACGAGCGGACAAGCTTCGGCCAATATTTTTCCAACAACTCGGTGCTGGCGAAAACATCAGACCAGATGACGTGCCCGTTCACTGCGACAACGACACCGACGGCCTTACGATCGCGAAGTTGCTGGATCAGACTTTGGTAATCCCGTTCGATGGGCTTGGCGATTTTGTCCACTTCTTGCTTCACGCGTTCGTTCTCCATCACAACGGCGTACGAGCTTGTGGAGTTTAGTTCATCAGCCGCCGCAGGCGTTGCGCCCGTCACCTCGACCGTAACTGACTGCTGTTCCTTTCTAACCTCTGCCCAAACTTGTGCCTGATCTTTGTCGCCCATCGCTTTGGCGCGAACCGAGGGCTGGACCATCAGTGTGGAGGCGTTTCCGTTGCCGCTTCCAACAGTAGCGCCAGCCCGCGCGGCATAAGTCGCCCCCGAAGTTCCGAAATTAGCACTGGTTGCGACCCAACGCCCGGGCTCCACGCAGAACACACTCAGGTCCACGGGATCACTCTCTGGCGGAACGATGCGATCCTTGCCGATCACGCGGTCTTGCTTGCCGCCGGCAACAATCTCACCCGCGAGAAGCAACAGGGGACGCTTCGAATTGTTTATCAGCACAAGTCGGTTTACTTCGGCGGTATCGTGCTGGACTGGCGGTGTATTGTGCCGCCGGACCAGGCCGCGAACATTTCCGTACTCGGTGACTACCACGTCTCCGGAACGCAAGCCTTCGTCGAGTGTAAGAAACGCGCCCGTCGGGTAGGACTTCGAAGCGACAACCGGAAACACGGTGAGACTTCCGTTGCGGATGGGCTCCAGAACTTTGAGGCCGGAATCGGAAAATTCCTGTCCGGCATGAGCCAAGCGCAGCTTCAGACAGAGTGTGGCCGCCAAGGCCAACATTGCAATCACGGTGACGAAGAATTTTGGACGTTTGGGACGCATAGCTATCCTCCCTTTGGGCGGAGTGGTGCGCCGCGTCAGCACTGCTGTTGCTGCCGCCGCGAACTTCGCGCCGCTCAACTCGACTTGGTGGAAGAACGAAAAGAAAGTCGGACCTTGCAGACAAAATTCACGTTACCAGCATCTGAGGAATTGGTAGCATTAGCAGGAGTGGGCCCGCGGTTCTCTTCTTCTACGATATGAGCGTTACGCTGCCGATTTCGGGCGCCGTGCAATCGGCAGTGGCCGAGATGCTGGCGGAGCTGTACGCGAAAAGTGGATGCCAGAAGTTCGGTCTGAGCTGCGAAACATTTGCTGCGATTCTGTGTGCCGTTGCCGCGAAGTATCTGCCTGCGGAAGCGAGCGCATCCGAGGTTTGCGCGTTTCTGCGGACCCTGCGGGTGGACGAGCTTGCTCTCGCGCGAGCGTGTGCCGCCGGGGACAACTCGGCTTGGGAGGTTTTCCTTAGGCGCTACCGCGAAAAACTTTATCAGACGGCGCTGCGCATCGCGCGTGAGGAGGCAGCGGCTCGCGAACTTGCCGACAGTCTCTATGCGGAGCTGTACGGCATGACTTCGCGCGACGGCGCACGCGTTTCAAAACTTGAATCGTACACAGGGCGAGGATCGCTGGAAGGCTGGCTGCGGACGGTGCTCGCGCAGGAATTTGTGAATCGCTATCGCCGGACCAAACGGCTCGTGAGTCTCGACGAAGAGATAGAGGACGGCGCGCAATTTGCTGCGCTAGAACCGGAGATGGTCTCGACTGCGGACGCGCGACTGGAATCGTCAACCGATGCAGCTTTGGCGGCGCTTTCCGGCGAAGATCGTTTTGTGCTGGCTGCGTATTATCTCGATGGGCGCACGCTCGCGGAAGTGGCGCGCATGCTTGGCGTTCACGAATCCACTATCAGCCGCAAGGTAGATAAACTGGCTAAGTCGTTACGCAAGAAAATTGTGGCAAACATGGTGCAGCAAGGCGTTGACCGTCGCGCGGCCGAAGAAGCTCTGGAAGTGGATGTGCGCGACCTGAAAGTGAATATTCGGCGGAGTTTGGGGCAAGAAACTGTGGCAGCAGCGTTCTCTGAGAAGGAGAATGCGCTGAATTTTCAGCAAGAGATTGCGCCGCGGGACAAGAGCTTGGAAGAGACTGAAATTTAAGCGTGTGAGGAGACGGTAAGAACCAGGAATGCAAGACCTTCCCAAAATCGTGGTGAAGCGGTTGCAGGAAACAGCGGCGGCGGGGGCTCATCCGGACGCAAACCTGCTTACGGCGTTCGCCGAAAAGTCGCTTGCTAAGAATGAGCGCGCGCGGGTGATGGAGCATCTTTCGCGTTGCACCGACTGCCGCGAGGTGGTCGCGTTGGTTGCTCTGCCTGCTACGGAAGTTGCGGCTGTGAACATTTCCGTTGCGCCGACGCGCCGCAGTTGGTTCGGTTGGCCTGTGATCCGATGGGGAGTGGCGGTGGCTGGAATCATCGCGATTGCTTCGGTCGGAATTGTGCAATACAGACAGAGGCAGAAGAACGAGACTTTGGTTTCCAGTCTTACATCAAACAATGAAACAATTGCGACTGCTGACGCGGCACCTTCGCCGTCTCCGACTGTGCCTGAAACGAAAAAGGTTCTTTCGCCGACGGAGAAGCGCAGGCAAGAGGAAATACGAAAGAAGCCACTCCCAAGCCACACAGATAACTTGTTTGCGGACAGATTAGTTGTGCCGGTGAATCCGGCCCTGCCCAAGGCTCAGGCAATGCGAGGAGCGGCTGCAGGAAGCGCGTCACGTGGTGCTCTCGGGTTCACTAATGCTGGCGCCGGCGTAGTTCCGAAGGCAGCGGCGCCTTCTTCTTCGGGCGACACTTTCACCGCCGGTGAAAACTTAAAGAATGCGACGCCTGCGGAAACTGCAAAGCTCGCTCCAAATTTGAGCGGCGGCCAAAGGAGTGCGGCTCCCTCGTCTTCACAGACGGTCGAGGTGGAAGCGCAGGGCGAGCCAGTCACGGCGACCACAGATAGCCAAGTATCGGATCAGCTCATTGAAAATAAAAAAGAGCAACCATTGTCGTACCAATCTTCTACGACTGTGGGCGTGGTGGCAGCCAAAGATGCCGCGACCGCGCAAGCGGCGTCCGGCGTGTTACGCGCATCTCCGAGGTGGAGTATCGGTGCGGATGGCGCATTGCTGCGTTCCTTCGACGCGGGCCATACATGGGTGGAAGTGGACGTGAACGCGGAAATGGCAATCAACCGCGCGAAGGCGGGAAACACCGGTGAAACGTTAGAGTACGCGCTGAAGAAAAAAGCGAAGACACAACGCAGTGTGAGCCAGGTATTCCGCGCCGTTTCAGCTCAAGGCCCCGAAGTTTGGGCCGGCGGTTCCGCAGCGACGCTTTACCATTCGTCCGATTCCGGAGCCCAGTGGACACGCGTGCTGCCGTCCTCGTCCGGCGCGGCGCTGACCGGCGATATCACGAGCATAGAATTTTCCGACTTGAGACACGGAAGGATCGTAACCAGCGCCGGCGAAGTTTGGATCACCGCGGATGATGGCCAAACCTGGACCAGGCAGTAGTCCCGCGGAAAAGATCGCAAGTTCGGAAGAAAAATCTGGGGCGTGCTGGGCCCGCCAGGATTCGAACCTGGGACCGACGGATTATGAGCGGATCAATGAATGACTCCTAATATCTCTTATTTGCGCTCGAGCGCGTCCTACGCGGTTATTCTGAGTTCTCATCACTCTCGGTTGGCTGCTCTATCCCCAGTTTTCGTTCTTGTCTAGTCACACTGGAGTCACAAGATCAAACCGTCAGGGTAATCAAGCGACAACGCGTCCGTTGTTGACCGAGAGCGTTGATGTGCTCGGCATTCGCATCGAGATTCTGCTTTTGACGGATGCAATCCGACACGCGCGTGAAAATCCGTAAACACATCCCGGGAATCGGTTCTGGGTCCATCTGTTTTTGAAGGGACACCCATGGGAAGCTGTATAGCACGGCGAGTAAACCTCATTTCCTCTGGACTTTCTGTGAATTTCCGCACATAACGTATTTACGAATTGGTCAATTTAAAATTTAACTTGCTGAGGTCAAGTCATGCGAAACACGAGGTCTGCTGCTTTGAAAACAGCGTTGCTGCTCGTGGGCCTTGCTCTTACCGCTACAGTAGCGGCTGCCCAACAGCAACTGTCCGGAGCCAATGCGGTGGCGCAGTCCCCTGTTAAGGAGACACTCGCGTACAGTCGCGGGATAATTCGAGGCACGCCGCCCACCAGTAATGGCGGGGCATCCTCGCAAGGTCCGTTTCGGCCTTCTTACTACATTTATCTTGTAATCAAGAAGGGAACTTCCATTTCGTTAACGGGCATATGCGTGCACAACAAATCCTACACTGCGACATTGAAGAAAGTTGAATCTCCTGTATTGGTGGAACACGATCAGAGCGTTCCCACGGGTGAAAAAGATACGCTCGTGAGGAAGACTTCCGACGACGTATACCAGTTAGAAATTGGCCAGGAGAAAGGTGATTGCTCAGATCAACGCAAAAGCGAGCTGGAGGTACGCAATGAAGTAGTGGTGTGCTTGAAGTCCGGTCACTCAGTCTGGTACGGAACGGTGGAGAAGATCAAGCCACTCCACCCTTTGTCTGCCATGTGACCGCAGTTCTCTTATCGAGCTATTTCACGAGCGGAGCCTGCCATATACCTCTACCGTAGGTAGCTGCCCGAATAATCTTTGTGGGGTAATGAATTTCGAGTTGATCCACAATCACATTGGGCAATCCCTGCTTAAACGGTATCCAATCCGAGAGATTGTCGTTTCGATAGTAAACTCCGTCATCGGTGCCAACATACAACGGGTTGTCGTCCCTCTTTTCATGAACAACCGTATCTGCCGGAATATTCGGCAAGGTGCCGCTAATATTCGTCCAATTACTCCCGGCATCATCAGTTTTGTATACTTTCTGGCCCTCGACATACCCGCTGAAGGTGACATACACGATGTTGGGATTGCTGTCGTGAACGGCTAAGTCCGTGAGGTAGTTCGTAGCAACGGGAAGACCTGCTGTGATGTCAGTCCACGTCAAGCCACCATCGTTAGTCCGGTACAGTTTCACCCCGCTGCCCGCATATATGAAATTCGTGTTGCTTGGAGCCACCTTGAGCACCGTAAATTTCTCAATGCCCGCCAGAGAGCCACTAATTGCGTTCCAAGTAGCGCCTTGATTAGAGCTTTTGTAGACCTTGTCCGTGGCGGCATAAATAGTTGACGGCTGGATCGGGTCCTGAAGCCACGGTGATACCCAAGAACCCTCGGCCGGCGTGCTTATTTGCGTAAAACTGGCGCCTCCGTTTGTGCTTCGGTTGAAGTCTCCGAACTGAATCGATACGTATAGAACGGCAGGGTTGCTCCAATCGACAAAACCCTTCATACCATCGGCGTCAGTTATGTTTGCAAATACCCCCGCGGTACTCTTCATGTTCCCGTTGTCCTGGGCACCCACTACCATGATGTTAGGATCCGCCCTGCTCGTTCCCAGGCTATAGAACTGCGTGATGGACAAGCCTTTGTTGAGGCTCTTCCAGGTGGCTCCTGACGTCATGGATCTAAACAACCCGCCGTCATTTCCGACTAGAAGGACCGAACCGCTGCCTGGAAAGAATTTGATGGTGTGGTTGTCGGAATGCATCGCGATAGGAACGGGTTTCCATTTCACTCCGCCGTCGGTACTCCGCATCATGTCGAAACCAGCGACGAACAGTTCTTTCT
Source organism: Acidobacteriota bacterium (assembly GCA_013287135.1). Lineage (GTDB taxonomy): Bacteria > Acidobacteriota > Terriglobia > Acidiferrales > UBA7541 > Palsa-295. The sequence continues at coordinate 9,112 of JABDEK010000067.1, forward strand.
CGTCGACGGGAGAAACTGCTAAAACGGTATCGTAATATCCGTACAGCGTGACGCCAGAGGGAGTTACGGTTGACCACGTCGCTCCCGAATTGTTGCTCTTCTGGACCGTTGCCGTCACGCTAGATTGCGCTGCGACGCTGCATAGCGTATACACCGTGCTGGGCTTGCTTGGAGCTATCTGGATACTGTATCGGAGGGCTCCGGGGCAAGAAGCCGATAGAGGAGTGAACGTGGCACCTGCATTGGTGCTCTTTAGTACCTGATTCGTTGTGGCATATGCGATGTTCCCGTCGTTGGCCTGAAATTGCGCATCGTATGAACTTTCAGTCAGGATTCGCTTCCAAGTTGCACCGCCGTTCGTTGTTTGGTAAAGGCCATCACTAGTAGCCGCGAGGAGAATGTTACCGTCGGACGGATGAATGACTAGACGACGGATCGTACGGTTTTGCCCGACCGTCCAATGAAAACCGGTGGGCATCCACGTCTCGCCACCATCCGTACTTTTTCGGACTCCAACGCTGTACGTGCCACCCCAAAACGGTACGCCATAGCCGAAGGGATCGCTCGTGGCGACATAGATCACCTTGGGATTGTGTGGATCAATTGCGATGTCGCCGACACTCAATGTCGGCTGAGAATCGAATTTGGGTTTCCACGTCGCACCATTGTTCATAGTTTTCCACACTCCACCATCAGGTGAACCGATATATATCGTTCTCGGGTTTGTAGGATCGAACTGAATGGAGTTCACGCGCCCCAGGTTTGTGCCACCAACTGCATCCGAAGGTCCCAGAGGAACCCAGGAGAAGGGCGAAGACCCAGAAAACTTCGGCTGATTCGTCAAGTTCAAGGTATCGGTCTGTGCCAGTTTTAGCCGGAGGCGTTCGTCTTCCGTGGATAGGTGTTCGGCGATCACATCTATTTTGTCAAAATCCCATTTCCCTGTGGGGTAAACCCGAGGCTCCGTGAACCATTCCCAGCGGTTGAACAGCTTATATTCCTCAACGGCCGCCCGCTTTTTCACCTCTTGAGTGCCTACAAAGTTAAACTTCGGACCGAGTTTTTCATCTTCTAGGTTTACAGGATGCTCCCGATAGTAATTGTCGAACGCGCGTTTGAAGTCTTCAAACGTTAATTCTTTTTCTGGGTTTTTTGGAAGTTGGCTTTGCCACTGTTGAGCCGATGCCCTTTGGCCTGCCAGCGACAATACCGCCAGCAGGAAAATCAGAATCAGCACGTCGAGACGCATTATGGCAGTCCTCCTCTTCATTGGACGGTAGATTAAAGCTGCGCGTCAGCATGGAATGTTCTCGGCTGTCGCTTCGATTCCTATGGCCCTCCAACTGTCGTGGTAATCGTCGCACTTGTAAGACTCGGGTTCGCAGTTGATGCTAGATGCACAGGCATTCCCGCGGCTGTATAATTCGTCGGCAGAATTAGATTGACGCTCCCCGCCGTTCCTGTAGCAGTGGTTAGCGGAACCGACGCGCCCAATCCGATCACGACGGTGTCGCCTGCGACCAGATTCGTTCCCTGGATGGTCAAAGTCGCCGGAACGTTTGCGGCGAGTTGCGTTCCCGCTACCTGAGGTGTCAAAACTGCCTTCGTTAAAGTCGGCGGCGCCAAAGTGGTTATGAACGCGCCGTCCACACAAATATCGGCTTGATCCAGATTCCGATTCGGAATCTGGATGAAGGCATATGGATCCTTCCAATATTGGTTCTGTTCAGCCTTCGAAAGCGTTGTTGCTTCCGGGATGAAAATTGCTATCGTCTTTGCCCTCTGTTTGTCGACTATCGTGTTTGTGATGTATGCGCTGTCGCTCAGTCGATTCAGTTGGGTCCCCGTATGATCGGGAGCTATCCCGATGAACGATTGGAGGAATGGGCCGTTAAACACTGCGACAGACGAACCCATCACGCCAGAAAAAGGAGTGAGCCCACTCACTCCGCCAGCAACGCTCCCAATTCCTTGCAATATGTGTAGCGTCAAGTTCCGGGGATCAAGATCCTGTCCTTTCTCCGGAACTCCACGAAGGAGCGTTAAATCCTGACTGGATGCCGAAAATAAGTAGTTTCCTGGCGGGGAGTTGTAAAGCGTGCTGAGGTCGACCGTGACATCGTGGATTAGGAATTGGAAATCCTTGTTATCGTTCGAAATAGTTACCTGGTAAATGATATATCGCCTCCCAAGCCGATGGCCAAAGTCGTCCGAAGCGATCTTCGGCGCCATGAGCATGCGATGCACTCGGATGAGGGGATTGTTATTTCCCGAACCTGGGCCACAGGTACTTGGAGTATTGCTGGCCGATGCACCCTGGTACGCTGCCCCCGGTTGTGCCGGCGCGAGTTCGGGTGGCGCTTCTGGAGTTTTCGGCCCCCCATAGGCACGTTCCAATGATGCCTCTAGCGATTTCTCAAGCATGATCTTCCGAATTAGAACTCGTTCCGCACGTGCAACGCACTCGACCTGCTTGTCGGTGAGCTTCGTCGGGTCGGTTTCTGTGGAAGGCACCTTGCAATCGGAAAGGATTTGTCTGGTCTTTGCTTGCGCCTGTGCCCTCTTTGCTGCCCCCGCATCTGATTGCGCTTTTTGCTCATTAGAATCGCTCTGCGCACCATCATCTGTTTCCGCTTGGACCGGTGCCGCCTGGGCGGCCTCCTGTGGCTGTTTCGCCGTGCCGTTCTGAACTGTGGCAGCCGTTAAACTCGTTAGCTCCCCTGAGAAAAGCGATGTCGCCATTACTATGGTCAAAACGCGTGCCCAGATGTGCGCGCCCATAATTTTCATGGTCCGGTCTCCTCTCGAAGTCCTCAAATCGTCGAAGTATGGAGTGTTCTTATCACCGGCATGTCGTCTGAATATCAAACAACAAGAATGATGCTCGTATCCCGACAATCCTCGAGTAGATTCCGTAGAAACTGGCAGAAGAACGTCGATGCCGATCGTCGGGCCGCGAAGGCAACCTCGTGAGAGTTCCAAGAGTCCCCACAGTTACTCCAAAAAGAGACGCCAACATAACCGTGGAGTACTTTGAATGTCAACATAAGAATTTGTTAATATCTCTTAGATCTAGGACCGGTACAGTATCTGACAGCAAAAGTGAGCGGTCTCATAGCAAGTTTGCCTTCACAATCAAATTACGCGATTACTGAGAACCATCTTGTAGCAATTTGTGAATACTTTCCGATGGTATGAGTACGCGACTTCCTATGTCGTAGCAATTCTTGCTGACGAACGTATCAGTGGCATGAATGATTCACAGGAGAAATAACGTGGCGGGACAAAAGATTGCGTTAATAGTGGGAGCAGGGTTTTCGACAGAAACGGGGCTACCAACTACGGCTCAGCTGGGGCAGCTGTTTCTGAAGAACCCACCGGCGAGCAGATTCGAGCATGTTGATGAGCCGCTAAGAAAGGGAATCGACAATACAATTTCCAAAGAGCTGTCAGAATTCTGGGAGGCAACTTTTCGCTTCAGGCCGAACGATAATCTTGGAAGATCATTTCACGCTTATCGATTTGGCTGCTAACACAGGTCATCATCTGGGGCCGGATTTCAATCCGCGCAGGCTAAGAATGATTCGTCGGTTCAGCGTTCATCGAGCGTTTCAGATTCTCGACACTTCTTCATATAAGCGAACTCTACCCCGCTCAAATGTCTCAAGCCCCTTTTTTGACAGGGTTTCCGAGCGGATTGTGTCATACAAGTAGGTCACTCAGCGTGGGCGATTGTGGTGGTGGGCCCGCCAGGATTCGAACCTGGGACCGACGGATTATGAGTCCGCTGCTCTAACCAGCTGAGCTACAGGCCCACCGATTTAACGGGTTAAAACACTTTACTTCAATGCTTTAAACGCTTCAAGTTGGGACCACATGGGACCATGATCGGTCACAATTATACTAAGCTCGAAGCCATCTCTTTCCTGAATTCCCGAGTGAAGTGACTATATTTACTCGTTGTCTTGAGCGATGAATGCCCAACCCAACGCTTAATCAAATCATCAGGGACACCATTCTGTTGGAGAACGGAAACTTTTCCGTGTCGGCACGCATGAGTCGTGCCGACAGGAATTCGAATCTTTGTGCAGAGTGGCTTCAGGACATAGCGATTCACATCCCCATTGACCAGTGGAGTTCCGTTTCGGCTCTGGAAGACTCGACCCGATGTGCGATCGCCAACGTACGACTTAACGATCGCCATTGTGTCGGCGTCTACGTCCACTTCTCGATGGCCCGCTTTACTCTTCGGGGTCACTTCCTGGTGAATGAAAGTGGACCGTCTGATGTAAACGTACGGTTCTACAAGAGCCTCGGGGTGGGACTCCCCGGGGCTACTCACCCGGGACTTAGCCGCGTTTGCCAGCTCCTTCCGTCGAGTTCGTACCTCGTCCAGCTAAAGGGCACTTGCTTATTGGGTGCTGCAGGGGCCCTCGCGGCGGGCCAGTTTTCTAGTTGGAATTATTCGTCACGCTCGGGGGTCCCAGTAGTGGGGCGGTCGCCTGCAGCCTGGAGCTGTTTTATCCGTCGCAGCTCTTTCTCAGCTATGTAGTCTTCGGGATCGCTCTGGAGAATCTTCGAATACATCGCAGCCGCCTCATCAAGCCGGCCAGCGCCAGCATAGGCTTTCGCTATTGCGTGACGCGCTGACCAAACCGCGGCCGCATTGGTTTCGTTCACCGGGTGGGGTATGTACTGGGAAACAATCGCCAGGTTGTGGGCGAAAGCTCCGATGGCATCGCTGTAGCGATGAGAGTCCATATAGAGTCGACCTAGTGCAGCCCAGGCGGGCGCGTCATAAGGTCGTCGATTTAGATACGTTTTGTACTCGCGAATTGCGTCGTCGTTACGATGAGCGCTCGCATAAGATTCAGCCAACAGTAAGTGACCTCGGGTTAGATCGGGACGCTTGCTCACGATTCGTTCAAGTTCAGGGACGTAACTCGATGCAGTGGAGGCTAGGTCCAGTCTGGACGGGTCGATTTTGTCGCTGATTCTTTCGAGGGCAAGAGCTGGTTCTTGTCGCCGGTAAGCTGCTCCGAACGGTATCAACAAAATAAGAAAGCTTCCGGACGCAATCGCCAAAACCCGGGAAGCAGATTGTCCCGTCGTTTTCGTTGGAATAACGAAACCCAGAATCAAGCCTGCCATGAGTCCGCCAGCGTGCCCAGCATGAATCCTGTGGACCGAGAGCCAACCGGGAATGATCCACAAAGCGATCAAGACGAACAGCAATAGGAGCAAGGACCATTTCCTGGCTCCTTTCGGTAACGGTGTGCGATTTGAAGCATAAACCGTAAGCAAAGCGCCCATCAACCCGCACACGATCACACTTGACCCGAGCGCAATCGACGTCGGATATAGGACAAACAAGTCTGAGATTCCACCGACGATGGCCGTTAACGCACAAACTGCAAGAAAGCGCGCTCGTCCAAATATCGGCTCCGCAATCCATCCCAATAGGATTAGAAATGCCGCGTTTGACAATAGATGAAAAGTGTTCTCATGGACAAACGCGTGAGTGAGGAGACGCCACAACTGCCAGTGGAAAGCGTCCCGGCCACTCAAAGGGAGGAGGAGCAACCACGAGGAACGCCACTGATCAATTTTGAGAGATTCTCCGGCCCAAAACACCGCAAAGTTGACTCCCAATAGTGCGAAGGTGGCCCATGGCAGCTGCGATAACGGTATTCGCCATTTTTCCCACGCGCGCCTGGCTTGGCTTCCGAGGCGAAGTTCGTGGCGAATGGCGGTCACGCACTCAGGGCAATAGTCAATGCTCTCCTGCACAGGATCAAATTGCTTGCCGCAACGCTGGCATTCTTGCATGGGAGTGTCTGCGTTCGGTCCCTTGGCTGATCAGCCTGCTTTAATTTGGCAGGCTACTTATCGCATATATCTCACGAGAATCAAGCCAATACCCTGACAGAAAGACCACGCATCGCAATCGATGAAGCCGCCCGGCAAGGTAGGTCCCGATAATCACTAGCGTAACTCGATCGAGAGAAACTCTAAATGTTTAGGTGCGAACAGAGTCTACTCACCTGGATTGACACATGTAGGAATCGGTTAGAATGCCTAACACCGAATGCTACGAGGAATATCGTGGTAAAACCTCTTGCTGCCCGTTAGCCGCAAAGCCACTCTGAGCCGACCCACAGTTGAGCCAGATCTCTGAGGTTGTGTTTGTATGTACGCGTTACCAAGTATTCCTTCCCACCTTTTACACGCAGCCTGTACTCCCCCGTCGGTAAAGGTTGGATCTCCTCCACGGCCGATATATTCACGACGACCGAGCGGTGGATGCGAATAAAACCGTAGGGTTTGAGCTTCTCCGTCATAGACGAGAGGGACTCGTGCACCAAATAAGGATTAGTTCGGGGTCGCAACGAAACGTAGTTACCCTCGGCTTGCACTGCCAAGATGTCGGCTAAATCCAGGAGTAGAATCCTACCCTTTGCCTTGAACGCGATTCGTGGCGCCTGTCGTTTTGCTATAACCTCCAACTGCCGCAAAACTCGCGTGAGGTTTGCAGCAGCAACTCGGATTGCCGGAAGCAACGATGTATCTGCGGCTTCGCAGAATCCGTCCGCTGTCGATTCAAGAGTGTAATCCCGTCTACTCTTGGTGGAGCAAATCGTAGCTCCCCGCAGTGGGCTAGCCGAAACGTCCGCATCAGCGTGAGTAGCTTGTTGAACAAACATCTCACGTGCAATGGTCTTCTGATCCTGAATTTCGCGGGCGCTCATGATGGACCCCTTGCTCTCTCGTTTCGACTTCCTGCTACCCGAAGTGAGATTGACGAGTGCGCTGCTTCTAAATGTAATGGTCCTGCATAACCGGAGCAGCGGATCCGTCTGACTACCTGCCCACGGGAACGGCAAACACGTCGATTGGTTGGGCGCCTCTGAATTGTGGATTCAGCATCACCGGTGATTTCGTCAGATCGGCACCCCACGCCTTACCTTCCAGGCCCGTGGGTTACTTCTGCCCAGTGCTCACGGCCGACGGGAAGCTGGATTGCGCGCCGAAATAACACTCAATGGATTGCAACTTTCCGTTCTTGACTCGGAGATACTCCACGTTCCGGAGCGATTTACCGTTCGTGGTGTAGCAAAGATACTTCACAAAAGCATCATCCGGGCCAGTGGCGACTCGCTCCAGGTCAAAACGCCCAATGAAATTGATCTGTGTTTCCCAGCATTGCTTTTTGAAAGCGCTTTTGCTGATGTGGTCGTCGCCGGCCGCGCTTGAAAAGGTGAAGTCATCGGCGAGCAGGCTATCCAGTGGGCCCCAGTCTTTCTGCCCCCAGCCTGCATACCACTTCCGGACTACCTCCTCGGTCGTTAAGTTCTGTCCTCCCAATGCGCTGGCACTTGCCGATCCCGACAGGCTCACGGCACCAACCAGCGCGCAGGCTCCCGTAGCGAGCAGATTCCTTCGCGACACTGCGATCCTTGTCATTGTTCGTCCTCCTTTTAAGGGATGTAGTTTGAAACGTTTGGCCCGATCGAGATGCTGACTGCCGAACCATACGAACCGGTCGGTACGTAACCGTGCCACAGAGAGCGATGCGATCAACCTCGCTTGCGGTTGCCCGGCGCGCGCAGGGACCGCAGCCAGCCCACGATATTTTTGATGCCGGCCTTTATCACTTTCGGATCCTGAGCATTCTTTGCCAGCGAGCCATAGCCTTCGACCATCGCAATCAGTAAGCCGGCGGCGTCAGCGGGTTCCACGTTGCGGCGAACGTTTCCGTGGATCTGGCCCTCTCGCAAAACGGAGGCAGTCGCCTCGCGCCAGGCATCGAAGATTATCTCCAGCCGCTTCCGGAATCCCGCGTCAAGCGGGGACATTTCCTGCGCGAGATTGTTCAGTTGACAGCCGCCGCATACATCCTCGGGCCGAACGGATAAATCTTGAACAATGCTGATCAAAGCGTCGATAGGATCCTTGACGCTCTCTAAAGGCTGCACCCATGTGCCGCGGACGTCGGGTGAGATGACCTCTTCGATGACGGCATATCCCAAGGCTTCCTTGTTTTTGAAGTGGTAGTACAGCGCTCCCTTGGTGACGCCAGCAGAGGCCAAAATTGTGTCTAGGCTTGCACTCTGGAAACCCGATCTGTAGATCTCGCGAGATGCCGCTTGCAGCAAGCGCTCCCGCGTGCGCTCAGGATCACGCAGTCTGGTCGCTCTACGTTTCGGATTCTTGCGTGCTGCCAACATACCAACCAGCATGTAGCGTAACTATCAGAGCGTCAAGAGAGATCTAACACGCGCTCAACAATATGAAAATCCATCGTGCGTTCCGTCGCTCTTATTGAATTGCGTGGGCAGGCCCTGGTGATCATGACTCGTAGTGTTGCCCCGCCCGATTATTAGATTGGTCCTTCTCGCGACTGCCTAACGTACCGATAGGTATGTATGTTCATCATCTGAAAGTCAATCACAATTGAGCGGCCCAACTTTTGGCTGCCGACGTTCTCGAATTTCATAACATGCCGCCAGTGTGTATGGAAAGTTGGTGAAACAGTCGCTCTAGCCGTTTTGGAATCGTCCCAGAATTTTGTTAGTCCGCTACTCGTTTTCGAACTCTGAAGTGTTGGGCCTGTTGTCTCGCGTAATCGTTGTGAACGTGGAACACCGCCTGCCCCTCAGTTCTCAGGACGTAAATCGCCAGTCATCTCGGCAGGGAGACTTTGCTCGGACGAAAAGGAGAAGATATGAGCGCACTAAGACGGTTGCGGAATTTCTGGATACCGTGGGTTGCCATGATTGTTTTGGGTTGCTTCAGTGATGCGGTCGCTCAAACGAGCTACAAAGTTATCGATTTGGGCGTTCTGAACAACAAAGACAATCTGAGTTGTGCCATGGTCCTCAATAATTTCGGCTGGACGTTGACCATGAACGGTGTCTTGGACCCGGTCTCGAATTTTAGCGGCGCGCCCGTCTTATCAGGCCGCGCGTCGACCATTGGAATTTCTCCTCGATCTTGGTATTGAACCTGCCGATGCCATCTTGCCGTCCTGGTAGATGAAGGCATGGGCCCAGCTGAAGCCGGAGTCCAGGGTGCTTCCCACTATTTGGCCGCGGTTGTTGATGCTGGTGCCTATGGCGGCAAAATCTCCCGGCAGAGTGCCGAGGTTTGTGAGTACGCCGTCCTGCCAAAGCGCGGCATATTCGGTTGTGTTGTCAGCACTGCCGACTATCCCAACAATTTGGCCCTGGTTGTTAATGCCCTGGGCGGTAGCGCCAGTTCCGAAGTCTTGAAGCGCTGCGTTGGACGCCGCTCCAGGCAGGAAACGGACGCCAGCGAAGTCTCTCTCTGCATTGCAGAATGAGGTGGTCAGGTGTATTTTCTGATTGGCGCTGAGACAAAAGTACGAGCTCCAGGATCCTGTGTACGGGGGGCAAAATGACGCACCTTCCAAGCGTTCGGTTTTCACTCCGGATTCTACGCAAACACGCGAAGCTTGCCTGCATCGCTGTTTTTTCCCTGGCGATTGGCTTGGCTGCAGCTTCCGCGGGGCTCAGCACATTCCATGTCCTGCTGCTGCGGCCGCCTGCTGTTGCTGATCCAAACCGGCTGCTGACAGTTTATACAGTCACGCCGAATGAACCGTTCAGCCAAGCGTCCTATCCGGATTACCGGTATTATCGCGACAACAATAGCGTGTTCTCCGGCCTCTGCGCGATTCCGTTCAGCATCGGCCTGCAGACGATCATCTTCGAGCACCGTGAAAAACGCGGCCTTATTAACGCCGTGTCCGAAAACTACTTCTCCGTTCTCGGAGTTCAACCGTTCCTGGGACGCTGGTTTGGCGCTGGCGACGACAACAAAGTGACGACGTCCGCGGTGCTGAGTTACGGCTACTGGCAATGGCTGGGGTCCGACCCGAATATCGTTGGCAAAACTCTCACGATGAATAGCGTTCCGTTTACTATCGTCGGAGTAGCGCCGCGGCGTTTTGTGGGAACCATCCTGAGCGATGTTCCCGATGTTTGGCATCCACTTTCTGCAGTGTCTGCTATCAATCACCAGTCAAACGACTGGCTCACGGATCGCACCAATCGCCCTTTCTCTATGATTGGACGGATGAAGCCCGGCGTCACGCAGCAGCAAGCCCTGGCGGAGATGCAAGGATTGTCGCGACAGCTTGCCGTCGCTTATCCGGAAACCAACAAGAACCGGCTTGCCGCGCTGACGGAAACGAGCATGCTTCCGCCGAACGCAATGTCCAGCGCGAAGTTGATGGGCGGACTCATGCTGGCGGTTGTTGCACTCGTGCTGTTTGCCGCCTGCGCCAACGTGGCCAACCTGCTACTGGGGCTGGCCGGCGCGCGACGGCAAGAAATCTTGATACGTGCCGCGCTCGGGGCCACTCGCATGAGTCTGGTTCGCCAGCTTCTTGTCGACAGCTTAGTGATTTCGGTGACGGGGGGAGTGGCCGGCTTTGTATTTGCTTCTTATGGCCTCAGACGCTTGATCGACTTCAAGCCATTTTTTCCCGGAATGGGCGTAATCCCTATTACTTTGGATTTCCGGCCTGACCTCACGGTTGTTTCTGTGATGGTCGCAGTCGTTTTCCTGGTGGGACTGTCTACAGGCTTGTTGCCTGGCCTGCACGCTTCTACGCCTAATCTCGCAGCTGCGCTGAATGGAGAGGTCGCCATCGGCGGAACGCGCAAGGGCCGCATGCGAAGTTTTCTCGTGGTGCTGCAGGTGACCGCTTGCACCGTGGTACTGATTGGGGTCGGTCTTTGCCTCAAGAGCCTGCATAATCTGCAGCAGGTAAAGGTTGGATATTCCGCTCGCAACGTCGCGCTTTTCGCAATCGACGACCTACAAGCCAACGGTTACTCAGAACAACAGGGTCGTGCGCTATTTGAGCGGCTTCGCGAGGATGTAAGTCAGGTGCCCGGTATCGAGTCCGTCAGCCTTGGGAACACTATCCCGTTTTCAGGCGGGATTAACACCGACCAGGTGCACATCACTGGTGTCCCTGATGACAACGAACACGGGGTGACCATTGGCTCCCTCGTTGTGGACGACCGCTATTTCTCTACACTCGGGATCCCAATTCTCGCAGGACGCACGTTCGCCGCTTCGGACACGGCGAAATCTCCGGAAGTCATCGTCGTCAACCAAACGATGGCGGCAAAATACTGGCCGAATCAAAACCCGGTTGGCAAAACACTCCATATTGAGAATGGCGGCCGCCAGGCCAATGTGGTTGGCGTCGTGGCAGACATCAAGTATTCGGACATTGACGAGGCGCCGCAGCCCGTCATGTACTTCTGCCTAACCCAAAATTATCAGTCGGGCATGTATCTCGTGGTGCGCACGAAGGGTGATCCGTCGCAGTGGATGGGAACGATTTTGGAGAACGTGCGCAAATCGGCCCCGGAACTAGGCGTTACGAGTTTCACAATTGAACAATGGCATCAATTCGCGTTGTACGTTCCGCGCCTGGCGGTGATTTGTACCAGCGCGTTTGGACTGCTTGCATTTGTGCTGGCCGCCGTCGGACTTTATGGCGCGGTCTTCTATTCGGTGAGTGAACGAACGCGCGAGATGGGAATCCGCGTCGCGCTTGGCGCATCGCCGCGGGACTTGTGGAAATTGGTCCTACGCCAGACGAGCGTCGTGACCATCATTGGAATCTTCCTCGGAATCGCCGGCGGGATTGGTGCAAGCGTGCTGGCGAGGTCCCTGCTTTATCAGATACAGCCCATCGAATGGTCTGTATTCCTCGGAGCGGCATTCGCCATGTTCGCAATGACCGTGGTTATTGCCTATTCAGGCGCACGTCCGTGGATGAGCGTGGATCCGATGCAGTCTGTGCGCCATGTGTAGGGGGTTCATCAACTTCCGGTTTTATGTCCGCAAAATTCCAACTCTGTATCCGAGCGCCCGTGTAACTCCTGATTGCTTCGCGGAACCATGCTTCCGTCTGCACATCCCGCTCATGGGATTGTCGAATTGTGTCGAGGATTCGAAACGAGAGAGAACACCTATCGTACGAACCTGTAGCTCTCTCCGAAATCGAATGAGGAAGACACGTTTACTTTCGCTACTTCGGCAAGCCGGCGGTGGCGTTGAGGACGATGTGCAAGGGAGCGACTTGCGCGGGCTTGGCGTATCGGTTCACCAAAAATCGCTGGCCATCCTTGGTAACGTCATAAGAGAACTGATCCGTTGAAGAAACCTGGGCTCGAAGCTGAGTGCGAAACAATGGAGTGGGGTTGCCGGCGGCGAAAGTTCCTTCACTACTGACCGGTACTGCCGTCAACGTGCTTCCGGCTCCGATATAGAAAATCTCTTTGCCATCGCCGCGCCAACGAGGCTCGGTGCCGCCGCCTCGGGATATCTGCCACTTTCCGGCCGCGGTGGGATAGGTGGTCACATAAATCTCCCAGTCGCCCGACTCATTCGACGCATAGGCCACCCACTTGCCATCGGGAGAAATCTGACCGTTAGTCTCACTGGTCTTGGTGGTAAGAAATCGCGTCATTTTGCCGCCCGAGGTCGAAAGCAGCACCAGCTGGGATCCTCCCGCGGCGGGCTGCAAGGTGCAGAGGAGCTCCTTATTGTCGAGTGACCAGGAGTTCGGAGCGAGGTCATCTGTCACCTGAGCATTTTCTTTGACAGAGAGAATTGACTTAGCGGGCTGCAACCCTTGTGCCTGTTTCACGAGGACATTTGTATCGCTCAGTTGTAAAGAGCGATAAGCGATCAAGGATCCGTCACGCGACCAGACACCTCCCACGTCTTCGGCGGAATCGAACGTAAAGCGCGAATTGGTACTGCGTTTGAGATCGTTCAACCAAACATTGACGTTGTTCGCTTTTGCGTCCGCGATGTCCATGGCCACTCGGCTATCGTCGGGCGATAACGTGGGATTTGAGAGAACTCCAATATCGCCCACGGCGCCCAGTTCCTTTCCAGCTCGGTCGTACCAGGTCAACACCGAAAGCGCGGCCCCAACATTCGGGTTGTAAACGATGGTTCCGTTCTCTGCCACGGAGAACGCGCCCCAGTAAATGGACGGCTGGAAACCGACCTGATCGGCGATGACCAGGGAATCGCCTGCCACTGTTCCCTTGGCGGTGTCCAGCAGGGTCGCGCGAAGCGACTTTTTGTCATCCAGATAAAATAAGTAACCGTTGGCGTAACCCGGGTTCGAGCTGGCGGAAGGCGCCACCATCTTCGCCTCGCCCGTGAG